>QKHD01000351.1 GCA_003250175.1 Helicobacteraceae bacterium | reverse complement strand
CCGGCGGGTCAGGAGCTCACGCATCTGCTCGTATTCGGTTTTGGCCTCCAGATTGTAGTGGCGGCCTTCATCACCCAGATGCTTGCCCCCTTCAAAAACAACCATGGCACCGACCGTTGCCGTACCCTGGATGTGGGAGTTATCAAAGCACTCCATCCGGTAAGGCAAAGTTTCCAGCTCCAGCAGAGCCTGGAGCTCTTCCAGGGTTGCGTCATCGTTACTTTTGATTTTGAGCAGTTCCTCCGCATTTTTCAGGGCCAGCTGCACAATGCTTTTTTTCTTTCCGATCTTCGGCGCACTGATGCTAAAGCTCCGCCCGAAGCGTTCACCCAAAAGGGCGGCCACATCGTCGGCTTCCTCAAATTCATGGGCGCAGTAGATGGTGGTGGAGGTGATGGGCACCTCCGGAGTGTAAAAGGCCAGGAAAGCCCGGGTATAGGCTTCGTCGAGGTCAAACCCGTAGGTGAAATGCATGGTGGTTCCGGCACTGGAGACCACCTTGCCGTCACGGATAAAGAGGCGCACGGCACTAGCCTTGTTGCCTTCGTCGTGGATGGCCAGAATATCGAAGTTCTCGTTTTTGGCCAGGTCGACACCGCTGATGATGGTGGAGCGTTCGATCCCCTCAAGGCGCTCCTTGATCTTTCCCGCCTCTTCAAACTGCAGCGTTTCGGCGTAGCGCATCATCCGCTCGGTCAGCTTTTCCCGCAGGCGGTTTTTGTTATTGATGTATCCGGAGGCTTCCTCGACGATGGCCCGGTACGCCTCCGGAGAGACCCGTCCTTCGCAGGGCCCCAGGCACTTTTTAATCTGGTAAAAGAGGCAGAGTTTTTTCCCCTTGACGCAGCTTTTTTTCTGCACCAGGGGAAAGAGGTCGTAGAGGCTATCCAGGATACTGCGTCCACCGGTGGCAAAGGGGCCAAAATACTTGATATCTTTGCCCTTGATCACCTTGCGGGTAATCTCAAAACGGGGGAATGCTTCGGCCATATCGATGTAGATGTAGGGGTAGGTTTTGTCATCCCGGAGCAGAATGTTATATTTTGGTTTGAGCTGCTTGATAAGGGAGTTTTCCAGAATCAGGGAGTCGTTTTCGTTTTCGACCAGGATGTATTCGAGGTGGCGTACCTCTAAAATCATCTTGGTGATGCGGGGCGAAAGATTGGCCGAGGGACCCAGGACCGGGGTTAGGCGAAAGTAGCTCTTGACCCGTTTTTTGAGGCTCTTGGCTTTGCCCACATAGAGCAGGCGGCCATTTTCGTCAAAATACTGGTAGACGCCGGGGGCATCGGGAAGGTTTTGGATCAGTTCGGAAAGCATGGCGTTATTTTCGTTTGGCGTTGGTGCGGATGTGTTTGCGAATCTGTTCGATTAGGGCGTGCAGCTCCGGATCATCGAGGGTGTTGGTAAAGTCGCCTTCCGCCCGCTCCGGATAGCTGTAGCTCTTCAAACTCTCTTCGTCGGCCTTGCGTTTGGCGGAGACAGAAATGACCACTTCCATGTCCTTTAAATCCTCACATAAAGCGGTTTGGCTATGGATTGTACTTAATAGCGATTTTATCAAATCCCGTTTATAATTGAACTCCATTTTCAGCCCGAATTGATCGATAACGATATAGAGTTTTTGATTTTTTGAATAGATATAGCTGATGGCCTCTGCCAGCCGTGGCGGCAAAAGCGCTTTTAGGGCGTTTGCACAGCGGATTTGACGCAGTTTTTGTGAATTGGAAAAATAGAGATGTCGAATTACTTCTTCCGAATGTTTCATGCCCTTATTGTAACATCTTTTCTTTTCGGATGCGGCTACAAAGCGGCTCCGGAATACCCCTCCCAGACCCACGCAGAGCCCGCTAAGTGAAATACGATGCCATTATCATCGGTACCGGAGTTGCCGGGCTTTTTTGTGCCAAACGCCTGACCCGAGAGGGTAAGCAGGTTCTCCTCATCACCAAAAACGAAAAAAACGACTGCAACACCTACTGGGCCCAGGGCGGTATTGCCACGGCACTGAACATCGACGACATCGCCTGCCACATCAGCGATACCATGAGTGCGGGTGCCGGGATGTGCGACGAAGACGCCGTCAAGGTACTGGTGCAGGAGAGCATCTCCGTCATCAGCGAACTGGTCGATATGGGTGTGCCCTTCGACCGGGACGAGCAGGGTCATCTGCTCTACACCAAAGAGGCGGCCCACTCCGCCAACCGGATCATCCATGCCGGAGGCGATGCCACGGGGCGCGAAATTCA
>QKHD01000414.1 GCA_003250175.1 Helicobacteraceae bacterium | reverse complement strand
TCCAGGTGAATTACCAAGGGCGAGTCGCTCTTATGGGCCGGAACCAGCAGGCGGAATACATGGGCCTCCCTGACCGCAGCGGTAACATCGGAAGCGGACGCTTTCATGTAATTTTGACGCAGGCGGATAAGGGCCTGCTGATTGGGTTCCAGCTCATCAAACGTGCGTCCCTCCCCTTTGGACTGGGGGGCGCAGCCGTGGGCCTGCATGCGCGGAACCAGTGCTTTATCGACCTTGGGGGCGTCAAAGAGGGCTCCGGAATCCATGGCCTGAACCAGCGCATCACCCTCCATATGGGCGACGGCACCTTCGCGGCTTCGTGCATCTTTCAGGCTCACCGGCTTGGATGCGAAGACGGCCAGATCGGCATAGCCCCCCTCTTGTAAGGGATTGTTCAGCACCACGGCGTTTAGCTGCAGGTCATCGTCCTGATAGCTGAGAAAGCGCATGTTCTGATAAAAGTCGATCTTCTGACGCGTGGTTTCCAGCGGGTAGAGCAGCCAGTAGGGCTTTTCGCCCCCTAGACCGGCGCAAACCACGGTGCAAAGCCCCCCGGCCAAAAGGGTAATAAAGAGAATAAGCAGACGTTTCATCTATAACCTTTTTTTATATTACTATAGCACGTCCCGCGTTAAATGAACAGGCGTTCATCTAACTAAATTCTCCCCTTAATCCCCCTGGGGTCGTTCGCGCTGGCTGCGAGTGAGGTAGCTGAATACACCCAGAGCCATGATCATTCCGGAGACCCCGGCAATAAGGTAGAGCGCCGTGTGCATCTCCTTGTAATTCACCAAAGCAATTTTAAAGACCACCATCAGCGCCTCGATGGAGAGGGCGATAATGATGGAGGTTAAAAAACGGATCAGCAGGCGGTTCTCCTCCGCCGGTTCGACGGCGTAGCTTTTGTAAAAAACCTCCTGCTCCAAAATCGTGCGGGCCAGGTCAAAGATCGCCAGCCCCAGGGTCAGGGCGATGATGGAGCGGAAGGTGACTTGCAGGTCCATGTGGGTCGGGTCTTCGACGGAGAGGAAAAAGGTGTAGATCGCATAGCCGGACAAAAAGACGGAAAAGACGATCAGGCCAAATCCGATCAGCCCGTAGACCGACTTGGATATCCGGTTGAAAAAGCGGTTATTTTCAATAAAACGCAGCTCCTCCAAGAGCTTGAGCAGGCTGAAATCGAGCACGATAAACTCGCCGTTGTCCAGTATCTTGACCACGGTGATGCTGGGTTCGCCGTTGTGGGAGCTGATGTAGGCCTGGGAGATATACTGGCCGTCTTCCATGATCTTGATCTTGTTAAACATGTAGGCGCGGTCCATTCCCATGGTGGTGTTGTCCACATATTTTCGGAAATAAAAGGGGGTGGACTGGGCGAAGGCGGTGTCCACCTTGTAGACCAGATCAAGGGATCGGAAGAGGTCAAAGCACTCACGCACGTGCCGTTTTTGGATGTGGTCGATATATTTGTCGTTTAAAGAAGAGAGCAGGTATTTTTCAATCGCAACGCGGTTTTGTTTATAGATTCGTATCAGTTCTCGCATGATAGCCTCCTTTACGGTTTGGGCTTCTCCCACACTAGTACCGGAAAGATAAAAAAATCATTAAGTGTGATAAAATTATTTCAAATTTCCTCCGGAGTATCCGCCATGAAGTCTGCCAACTAAACGTTTGACCACCTGATCAGCGTACGCTCGCCCGGTAATCAAACGTATCACATTTGCGACACGATTACAATGAAGGAGCAGCCATGGCAGCCTTTTTACACCTTTCAAACCTCAGCTTCACCTATCCCGGAAGCACCCAGAAACTTTTTGACCGTATCGAGATCTTTTTTCATCCCGGATGGAGCGCCGTGGTCGGTGCCAACGGAAGCGGCAAATCGACCCTGCTTCGTCTGATCTCCGGAGCATTGGCTCCGGAATCGGGCAGTGTCTTGCCCAAAACCAACGTCTGCGCCTACGTACCCCAGCGCAGCGACCAGCAGCCGGAGGGGGCCCAGGATTTTATGGATGCGGCCCAGAGCCGCGCCTGGCAGCTGCGGGAGATGCTGGGCATCGGCTGGGACTGGATGGAGCGATGGGAGAGCCTCAGCGGCGGGGAGCAAAAACGCTTTCAGCTGGCGGTGGCACTTTATGCCGCTCCGGATGTGCTCCTGCTGGACGAACCGACCAACCACCTGGATGAGAGCAGCAAAGAGATGATCGTCGAAGCGCTGCAAAGCTTCCGGGGAATCGGGATTCTGGTCAGTCACGAC
>QKHD01000382.1 GCA_003250175.1 Helicobacteraceae bacterium | reverse complement strand
CGCTCATCGTAGGCCTTCAGGGCGTCCCAGGTGGCGAGGCGGCCGATTTCGATCATCTCGTAGGCGCGGTGAAATTCGTAAAAATCGCAGCTGTCGTAGGAGATGTCGACATAAATGTCGGCGGGGTATTTTTCTTTAAGAAACTGGGAGAGGTTCCACTGCACCGTATCGAGGGTTTTGCGCACGACGTACATGATCCCCTTCTCTTCGGGCTGCTCCTTACTGGAGGCAAAGAGGCCGAAAAAGGAGGCGTAGAGGCTCTCGTTTTTTACCTGAAACGCCTTGGGGACGATCACCCGGTAGGGGTTGGGCACACGGGCCCCCACGTCCACCACGACCAGCAGGTCGTTGTCTTCATCCAGCAGGGCGGCGGTGGGGATGGGGTTGAGCACCCCGCCGTCAACCAGCAGGTGGCCCTCTTGTTCATGGGGCGGAAAAACGGAGGGGATCGCCGTCGAGGCCTTGATGGCATCGATGAGCGGTCCGGAGGTAAAGCGCACCTCCTTTTGGTCGGTGATGTCCGTGGCGACGGCCACGAAGGTGATGGGCAGCTCTTCGATCCGGACGTCGCCGATGAGTTCGTAGATTTTGTCGTAGACCTTCTGAGCGTCCACCAGCCCCGCCTTGTCCGGCATGAAGCTGACCATATCCAGCACGTCCGGAACGCCCAAAGTCAGCACCCACGCCTCGTAGTCGTCCAGCTTGCCCGCGGCGTAAAGCCCGCCCACCAGCGCCCCCATGGAGGATCCGGAGACCGCCTTGATTTTAAGACCCTTGGCTTCGAGGGTGCGGATCACGCCGATGTGGGCGTAGCCCCGCGCCCCACCGCTGCCCAGCACCAGGGAGACGCTCTCCTTTTTAAAGAAGAAATCGAAAAATCCCGCCTGCAGACTCAGCTGCAACGCCAGCAATAACGCCGCGGCACGAATCAGGCGGCTCATGCGAACACCTTGGCCACGGCCTGTCGGTAGAGGGCGGAGTCGAAGTTCATCTCTTCAAGCAGGTCGCTCATCTCATCCAAAATCTTTTTTGCCGGGGCGGCGGTGCCCTGGGTGGGGACGGTACTGAGGATGACATAGAGTGCGATGCAGAGCTGCTTGATCTCGTCCGGAGCGTGGATGAGGTCGTTGGCAAAACGGATCAGGTTGACCAGTTTGTCATCCAGCCCCCACTGTTTGAGGATGTCGGCGGTCATGTCCTCGGCGGAGGTGTGGAGGGTTTCGATCTCGGCGATGGCGGGGGAGAGGTCGCAGGTGAGTTTTAAAAATCGGGTCGCTTCGCCGCGCGCCTTGATCTCCTGCACGATGAGCAGCTGCCCGATGTTGGCGATGAGCGCGGCGGTGGAGAGCAGGCTGGTTTCATAGAGCGAGACCTTGGAGTACCACGCCACGGCCAGGTTCATCCGCTTTGAGGCGACGCTGAAAAAGGTGTCGCTGCTCATGTTATACGGCGAGAGGTCAAACTCGAAACTGTCCTGTGCAAAAGTCTGGAGAGAGAGGGCGATGGTCTTTTCCTTGCCCAGGAGAGAGACCGCCTGCTGGACGGAGTTGATGTTGCCGTGCAGGCCGAATCCGGGGGAGTTGACCAGCTTGAGCAGTTTGCTCGAAAGCGCCATGTCCGTGGAGACCACGGCGATAATATCGCGAATCCCCACCTCCGGATCGCCCTGGAAACTCTGGAGCTTTTTAATCGTCTCCGGAAGGGGTTTGAGGGATTCGACCGCCTTTTTCAAAAGGGGCGAGGCGAGCAGCTTGATCCCCTTGGCCTTGTTGTGGCTTTTGGCGGTGACCTCCATTTTTAAAACGAGGTCTTCGGCGTCAATATCCCGCTGGAGGTAGTCGGTGAGATCAAGCTTGTGCATAAGGTCGAGCTTTTTGTCCGAGAGGACAGAGAGCCTGCGCACGATGACGGGGATCTCCGGATACTCCCGCTTGATCCACAAAAAGAGCTTCATCACCTCAAAGCCCTTAAAGACCGAATCGCACAGAATGATGTCGATGGGGTTGGCCCGCAGGGTCGCCTGGATGATGGGCAGGGCCGCGGCGGCATGGACGGCGGCGGTGCGCTCCCTCAGGTTCTCGGTGCAAAGATCGACAAACTCCTTGTTTTCCGACAGCACCAGCACGGTGTCGGTTTTTAAAAGCTCGGCGCCGCTGACGTCGGTGACGGTGGTGGTTTTGATGATGTTGAGCAGGTAGGCATCGAGGGGTTCGACCGCCAGGTTGCCCTTTTCGATAAACTCATACCAGCCCAGAATGTGGTCGGAGGCTAAAAAGAGCCAGTCCAGAAGCTCGCCCGCGACGGGAGGCTGCTTGTAGCGAAGGACGGAGAGAATCTCCTCGAAGGTGTGAACCGTGCGCTCCATGGCCTCGGCTTTAAGGTAGCTGACCAGTGCTTTGAGGGAGTGAAACTCGCGAAAGAGGGTCGTCACGGAGGTGTCGTAGGAGGTGGAGTCTCCCAGGCCCCGGATGAGGGCGTCCATATGGGTGTGGAGAAAATCGAATTTGTTTTGCAGCTCTTCGATGCTCTCTTTTCGGAACTTGATTTCAGCGTTCGGCATGGTGGAACTTTCCAAAAAAATTGGGTTGATTATAGCGAAAAAGAGTACCCGGCCGGGGTCAATGGGGGGTGACTAGAATAAAAAATGCACCAATTAGGGTTGCATGAGACAGATAATTACGAAGGACAGCGTATGGTAGTGGCCATCCCGGTGAATAAAGACGGTACTATTTTTCACAATGCCGGTTATGCCCCCTTCTTTGCGCTTTATAATACGTCCGGCAAAACAAAAACCCATATCAAGACAGTAGAAAACCCGCGGGCCAAACAGGTTCCGGTCGAGTGCAGCACGACAGCAGACTGCAGCTGTCCGGAGGAGATGCTCCAGACGCCGCAGCACGTGCTGACCCACTACTATCTGGTAGAAATCCTGCACGAATGTGACGTGGTTCTGGTCAAATTTCTTTGCGAACATACCCGCCGGATTTTTGATTATGTGGGGATCAAAACCTATAAAATTCCCCCCATTATCCACGACGAACGCCACGCCATCAACAATTTTATCCTGGGGAGCAACAACTATGAAACTCACCTATAAGTCAATACCCTATACACTCGAAGATGATGTTCTTGACGTCGGCTACGGCTCCGAAAAAGTCGAAGTGACGACAAAAGATGACAAAAAAGTCCTCATCGGAGGACACCAAAACCGTATTCAGATCATCGTCTCCGCCCCGGCGGCGGATGCGGCCCTGCATGCGGAGGTGGAGGCCCTGGTCTCCGGAATGAACGAAGTGGCCGCGGGCCGCATCGACGGCTACGTTATCACCGCCAAAGGCGGCGACAGCTGGCCGGGCGGATTTTTCACCCACGTGGTGGATTCGGACGAAGGGTTTGGGGACTATTACGGTCTTCGCATCGGAAGCGGCGAGCTTTCGGGTGAGCTGACCAAGTGCCTGAGCATTGTCGCCGAAGACGGGACGCTGATGTATCACGACCTGCCCGAAGCGATCGAAGCGCCGTTTAACACCGAGCGGTTTGTACGCAACATCAACCTCTCCATGAGCTGCTGCGATAAAAAAGGATGCCACTAAGATGAATCAAGAACTCCTCGAATCGATTAAAGAAGAACTCAAAGCGGGTGTTACCATCCCCTATTTCGGGCTGGGCGTCTTTGAGGGCGTCACCACCACGGAAGGCGAGGCGATGCCCTTTGACAGCGACTCCATGATTTTGATGATGAACGGCGGGCGTGCCATGCCCCCGCGGCTCATGTTCGAATACTCCCGCGCCGCCATGCACCTGGAGCAGCGGAAGGGGCGGCAGTTTATGGAGCAGATGATGAACTTCATCTACACCAAGCCCTTCGGCCCCACCGAAGCGCACACCAAAATCCTGCCCTACCATCCCCCCTACATCGTCGACATCAACCGCGACCCCAAGATGCAGGAGCTGCTCAGCGGCGAATCCCACTTCCTTATTTTCGGCAAGGCGCGTATCGCCGCCGAACCCAAACGTTACGAAGTCTACGAGTGGGACGTGGAGAACAAAAAATATTTCCTGGTTGACGAGAGCTGCCTGGACGACACCAAGCCCATTTTGATGAAACCCATGGGCTCCCCGCTGCCCGAACCCAGCTTTGTCATCTCCGACGCGGACTATGTCGACTGGCTGACCGAAGCGATGGGCGGCTTTGCCTTCCCATCCATGATCAAGACCTACCGCAAGGGAAAAAAATACCTCTTCATGGGGGTCTCCTTCAACCGCGATACGGACCGTATGGTGGCCAACGAGATCGCCCTTGATCTGGAGGGCGGCTATGTCGTCACCGACGAAGAACTGACCAAAAAAGCAGAAAAATTTATCGAAAAACACGACCTGGAAGTCATCCCCATGAAACTGGCCGATTTTCTAAAAGTGCTATAAGGAGTCTACGATGCCAATGATCCCGACCGTACGCGACAACTCTCCCCGCGGAGAGCGCTATTTCGACCTTTTTTCCAAACTGCTCAACGACCGCATTATCGTGATCAACGAGACGATCGATGACCACATGATGGGGGTTATCGTCTCCCAGCTGCTCTATCTTGATGCCGACGACCACGACGAGCCGATCCACCTCTACATCTCCAGCCCCGGCGGTTCGGTGATGGCGGGTCTGGCCATTCTGGACACGATGAATCTCATCAGCGCCCCGGTGCACACCTATGCCATGGGCATGGTTGCTTCCATGGCGGCGGTGCTCTTTACCTGCGGCGAAAAGGGCGAGCGCAAGATTCTGCCCAATGCCGAAGTGATGATCCACCAGCCCCTTGGCGGCTATCAGGGTCAGGCGAGCGACATCGAAATCCACGCCAACCACATCCTGATGCTCAAGTCCAAGCTGAACAAGATTTTGGCGGATGCCACGGGGCAGAGCCTCAAGGTGATTGCCAAAGAGACCGACCGTGACCGCTACTTTGAAGCCAAAGAGGCCGTTAAATTCGGTCTGGCGGACCGTATCATTACGAAAGAGGGGGCCAAATAATGGAAAACAACACCTGTTCATTCTGCGGTCGTAAGCAAGAAGATGTCAAAAAGATGTTCCGTACCGAGACGGTAGCGATCTGCGACGAGTGCGTCGCCACCTGCTCCGGAATCATGGATAAAGAGCGCCGAAGCCTGGAGCACCACCAGATCCAGCAGGGCCTTCCCAAACCCGAAGAGATCGTGCAGTTTTTGGGCAAGTACATTATCGGTCAGGAGCACGCCAAAAAGGTTCTGGCCGTTGCCATCTACAACCACTACAAACGGATCGAGCGCCCCGTACACAACGGCGTGGAGCTGGAAAAATCCAACATCATGCTTTTAGGCCCGACCGGAAGTGGCAAGACCCTGCTGGCCAAGACCCTGGCCCGCATCATGAACGTGCCTTTTGCCGTGGCGGACGCTACGGCCCTGACCGAGGCGGGGTATGTGGGCGAAGACGTGGAGAGCATCCTCTCCCGTCTGCTGGCCGCTGCCAACTACGACGTGGAACTGGCCCAGCGCGGCATCGTCTACATCGACGAGATCGACAAGATCGCCCGCAAGGGTGAGAGTGCCACCACCGGCCGCGACGTCTCCGGAGAGGGGGTCCAACAGGGGCTTTTGAAAATCCTGGAAGGCTCCGAGGTCTACGTGCCCCTTAAGGGAAGCCGTAAAAACTCCTCCACCGATACGATGCTCTTTGATACCACCCACGTGCTCTTTGTCTGCGGCGGGGCCTTTGTGGGTCTGGTGCAGGACAAGCACTCCAAAAAACCCAACAAGGTAGGGTTTGACAAAACCGCCAAAAAAGCGGCGGACAAAGAGAAGAAGATCGAGGCCAAAGACCTGATCCGCTACGGGATGATTCCGGAGTTCATCGGGCGGATTCCCGTCATTGCGGAGCTTAAAGAGCTCGACCGCGACCAGATGATCAAAATCCTGCAAGAGCCGGACAACGCCCTGCTTAAACAGTACCAGGCGCTCTTCGAAATGGACGGCGTGGCGCTGAGCTTTGACGACGGCGCCGTGGCGGCAATTGCCGACGAAGCGATCGAAAGGGGTGTCGGTGCGCGGGGTCTTCGGGGTATTATCGAAGGCATTATGCTCCCCTACCTCTACGAGATTCCCTCCATGGAAGGGGTCAAGACCTGTACGGTCACCGAAGGCACCGTCAAAGAGGGGATGGCTCCCATCTACACCTTTGAAGAGAAAGATACTAAGAAGAAAGCAGCCAAATGATGAAACGAGTATATTTAGATAACAATGCTACGACAAAATTAGACCCACTGGTTTTCGCCAAAATGGAACCCTTTTTGACCGAATACTATGGCAACCCCAACTCCCTCCATGCCTACGGGATGGAGGTTCGCCCCCACCTCAATCAGGCCATGGGCGAGATGTACGACGCCATTAATGCTCCGGATGAAGACGACATTCTCATCACCGGCTGCGCCACCGAGAGCAACAACACGGTTCTTAAGGGTGTCTTTTTCGAGTACATTCTGAAAAATCCGGAGAAAAACCACATCATCACCACCAGCGTCGAGCACCCCGCGGTGCAGGACACGCTGCGCTTTTTGGGTGAATACGGCGTGGACGTTACCTACCTGCCCGTCAACCACGACGGTGTGGTCGAAGCGGAGCAGGTCAAGGCGGCCATTACCGACAAGACCGTTCTGGTCAGCATGATGTGGGCCAACAACGAAACGGGCATGATCTTCCCCGTTGCGGAAGTTGCCAAAATCTGCCAGGAGGCGGGGGTGCTCTTTCACACCGACGCCGTTCAGGCGATCGGCAAGGTTCCTGTTGACCTGAAAAAGGTGCCGGTGGACTACCTCACCTTTTCCGCGCACAAGTTCCACGGTCCCAAAGGGGTCGGCGGACTGTATGTCAAAAAGGGCAAAGAGCTGCCCAACCTGCTCCACGGCGGTGACCAGATGGGCGGCAAGCGTGCGGGCACGCTCAACGTCTCCGGAATCATCGGCATGGGTCTGGCCATTAAACAGGCGACCATCAACATCGATGTGATGAACACCGAAGTGCGCCGCCTGCGGGATAAGCTCGAAGACGCCATCGCCGCACTGCCCGACATGATTGTCGTAGGGCCGCGCGACAAACGTACGCCCAACACCATTCTGGTCTCCGTCCGCGGGATCGAGGGTGAATCGATGATCTGGGACCTTAACCAGGCGGGTATCGCCGCCAGTACGGGGAGTGCCTGCGCCAGCGAAGCCCTGGAAGCCAACCCCGTCATGAGCGCCATCGGCGAAGATGTCGAACTGGCCCACACGGCGGTTCGCCTCTCCCTCTCCCGTTTTACCACGGAAGATGAGGTCGATTACGTGATCGAGGTCTTTAAAAAAGCGGTTGAGCGCCTGCGCAACATCTCCAGCTCCTACGCCTACAAACTCGCCTAAGGGCCGCGGGGTTGGAGGCGCTCTACCGGGAAAAAGCACGGCTCGTTTTTGACGCCAGCGATATCGCCCAGTTTGAAAAACTGCTCACGGAAGAGAAGCAGATCGGTTCGGCCAAGGCGCACTGGGGCAAGGTGAGCCCCCGGGTGATGACCGTGTTTCAGGTGCTGATGGACCGTGATCTTAAGGAGCTGGTCGCCGTGCTGGAGCTCTTTCCGGAGTACAAGCCGCTGGTGTGCGAGCACTTCCGCTACGCCTACAGCTACAACGAACAGGCCGCCTCCCTGGACGCCGCCTCTCGGTTGCTTTTTATCACCGAAGAGCACCACGCCAAGCAGTTTATCCGTAACCTGCTCCGCAAGCTCCCCCGTATCTCCGATATGGACCTGGCCAAGATGACCGACTACATCGGCAAGCTGGCCGAACGGACGGATCTGCACCCTTATATCGGGAACTTCTACTACCGCGAAATGGAAAACCGCCTCGACGAACTCGGGGTGCACAAACTCCAGGCCGCGGTGCTTAAAAAGAAGGCCGCCTTTTTACAAAGCGACCAGGACTACGACTTTACCGCGGAAGACCGGGATTTTTATCTCGATATTCCCTACATGCATTAAGGAGCCGCCATGACACTGGAAAGCTGGCTGGAAGACAAGGGCTACAGCCAAGACGACATTAATAAAAAAGGCCCCTACGGCTACACCGCGCTGATGCGCGCCGCCAAGGACGGCGAGGTGGAGATGGTGCGCCGGATTCTGGCCCTTCCCGGTCTGGATCTCGCCGCCACCAACGACGACGGCAACAACGCCGTCTGGAACGGCTGCTTCGCCGACTCGGAGCCGATCGTCAGTATGCTGATCGAAGCGGGCGTCGATGTGGACAACATCAACGACAACGGCGTCACCGCCCTCATGTACACCGCCTCCAGCGGCAAGGAGCCGATCACCAAACTGCTCATCGAGAAGGGTGCGGACATCACCATCAAAAACCTCGACGACTTTACCGCCCTCGATCTCGCCTCCACGCGCAACACCGTCATGATGCTGCGCAAGGCCATGGGCCGCTAACCTCCCATTTTTCCGCCTCCTCCGGAGCCTCCGGAGGGTAAACCCCCGCAATCTTGACCAATTTACTATGGATTAAACATGAAATTTATTTGTTTCTATCAAAGGCTTTGTTAACAGATTTAAAAATATTTTACTTTTATTCTTGACAAAGTCTACCAGAATACTTGACATTAAAAAACTTTT
>QKHD01000260.1 GCA_003250175.1 Helicobacteraceae bacterium | reverse complement strand
GGTGTGGTTGCCGTTGAGCCATGGGCAGGGAACGGTGGTGATAAAAAACTGGCTGCCGTTGGTGCCGGGGCCTGCGTTGGCCATGGCCAGTAGACCGGGCTTGTCGAAGATCACTTCCGGAGTGACTTCGTCTTCAAAGGGTCGGCCCCAGATAGACTCGCCGCCGCGGCCGCTACCGGTCGGGTCGCCGCCCTGGATCATGAACTGGCGGATAATACGGTGGAAGATGATCCCGTCGTAGTAGCCGTTTTTCACGTGGGTTTCAAAGTTTTCGCAGGTTTTTGGTGCGATTTCAGGGAAGAGTTTAAATTCGATATCGCCCTGGGTGGTTTCAAATACGATGGTTGACATGGTTATCCTTTAATGGTTGTTTCTGACGAACTGTCCGGAGGGCTGAAGCAGCACCCCGCTTTCGTCGTTGTTAAAATAGGCGTAGTAGAGTTCCACGCTGTCCAGTTCGCCCGCATCGAAACGCTCGGCGTCCTGTTTGAGAACAAAGAGGCTTTTGCCCTCTTCACTGTTTTGGACAAACATGAAGTTCTCGTCAAACTGTTCGCGGGGAATGTCGTTGTGTTTCATCGGCGCACCTCAATTAAGACAGGTTTTATACTTTTTGGTGAATAGTACCAACACACTCGTGGATTGTCAATAAAAGAGGGCCTTTGCCACGGGGCCGTTTGGAGAGAAGTGTGAAACGAGCCATATCCGGACTCCTTTGCTGCTGCATCGCCGCCCTTGGCGCGGACGAACCCTGGTACGCCCTGGATATCGAGAGCAGCTACGTCAACCTCACCCGCACCATCGATAATGGCGCCACCGCCGTCCGATCCGAGGTCGACGACGTGCTCCACCTCAAAACCACCCTGACCCTCTGGCCCCAAACCTACAATCTGACCCTCTCCCTTTCCAAAAACCTGACGAAAAACGTCGAAGAGGGTCTTTATAACCCCAACGGTTACGACAGCAGCGTCACCCACTATTACGCCGCCGCAACCCCATGGTACCATCCGGAATACGGTGGCCTGGGGGTTTTTTACACCCATGCCGAACAAAACAGCCGCATCATCAACGGCACCGACCACGCCATCGGCCCCTACACCTATGTGGGGCAGACCCTCACTGCCGTCGCTCCGGAGATGCCCTCCGGAGCCCGTTACCAGACCAAAGAGAAGGCGAGTTACCTGGGGGTGAAATATCTGCTGCCCGAAATTTCCTGGCTGCCCAAGGGGGCCAACGTCTACTACTCCACGATGGACCGCAGCACCGTCTATTACGCCACCACCACCTGGAGCGGCGTGGCGACGGACCGCATCATTCACCTGGATGACACGGGCGTGCTCTACGGGTTTGGGTTGCAGCGTGCCTTGCACGAGCTGCCCCAAAACGCCCTCTCCCTTGATCTGGTGCAGCTCTCCAAAGGGAGCTTTGGGAATTTCCCCAAAATCCGCCTCTCCGAATACACCGCCGGGGCGACGTATCGGGGCCAAGGGTGGTATGTGAAAGGCATCGTGCTGCTCTACGTGGCCGAAGCCTACCGCTCCGGAGCACTCAGCGTACCGCGCCAGAGCGACTACCTCACCTCCGTGCATCTTGGCATCAGTTTTTAAAAGGGTTTTAATGGGATACGCAAGCTGGTTTGCCCGCCACGCCAAACGGCACAAAAAGATCGTTGACAAACTTCTAGCCTCCGGAATGGAGCAAGCGGCGATCATCGATTATTTTGATTATGACAACATGAAAGAAAACGAGCCCGGGTTCTGCCCGCTCTATACGAAAAACGAAAAGTGCCACGAGATGGAGCACCTCAACTGCTACCTCTGCGGCTGCCCGATCTTCCGATTTTCTGATGAAGGCATCGTGGAAAAAAACGGCGCCATGCAGATGAGCGGCTGCGCCACCCACCGCCGCCAGGGACGGCTCATCGAATCAAAGGGGCAGATTCACCAGGACTGCACCTACTGCACCCTGCCGCATGAACGTGCCTATATTGAGCAGGTTTTTCATACGGACTGGCTGGAGATTATGAAGCGGTGTGAGGTGGAATAACGACTGTCAATTATCCACGAGATATATTTTTAGAGAAGTTAAAAGCTCGATCTAATGCACCTTCTTCTATAGGAAAAAGATCCTTGTTTTTTAGCAAAAAATTGCATATTTCTTTACTAGTAAACTGTTCACCCTCTATGTTGGTTGTTTTACCAGAATCAAACCTAGCCGCTTGAAAATGATTGTTAAGTGTGGATTCAATTTCTTTTTTAGTG
>QKHD01000150.1 GCA_003250175.1 Helicobacteraceae bacterium | reverse complement strand
TTTTTTTATCATACCGAAGGGCCAGCTCCCTGGCATAGGCGACCTCCTGGGTAGAGGCAGAGCGGCGATGGTAGTCGACCATAGCCAGATCAAAGCTGATCTCTTCATTCATGAGCAGAAAGAAGAGGGCGGTAGAGTCGATACCGGCGCTAAAGGCCAGGAGGTTTTTTCCGGAGCGAAGGCGGGGGAGCGTCTGCGGGTCGAGCCTGGGAGTCATCGTACGGCCAGGAAGGTGGCGAAGTTGTTCCATCGAAAAAGGGTCTCACAGCTTTTAAAGCCGTTGGCGAGGATCATCTCTTTGTTTTCCTGCTCGCTGTAGGGTACCAGCACGTTTTCAAGGGCTTCGCGTTTTTGGGCGATTTCAAATTCGCTGTAGCCTTTGGACTTTTTATACTCATAATACTTTTCGATCATCAGTTTGTTTAGCCTGGGGTCGGTGGTCACAACCTTTTCACTAAAGATAAAGACCCCCTCCGGAGCCATAGACTGGGCAATGAGGGCAATCAGCTTTTCCCGTTCACGCGGGCGGACGAACTGGAGGGTGTAGTTGGCGATGATCCCCTGGCATGTTGGAAAATCCATGGCAAAAAAATCAGACTGAACAAAGGAGATGTCCGCCCCATAGGCAGCGGCCTTGTGGGCTGCCTGCTGAATCATGGCATGGGAGCTGTCCACACCGATAAGATTGAGAGGGAAGGGCGATTTTTTTGCCAGGGTAATCAGTGTATTGGCCGTTGAGCAGCCTAGATCGACAACCGTATCGTTGGATTTAAGCAGATGGGTCAGATAGAAAATGGTCAGATCCAGGGCTTCCTGGTAAAAGGGGACCGAACGGTTGAGCATATCATCAAAAACCGATGCGACGTTCTCGTCAAACTCAAATTGTTTGGTAATGGGCTGGGTGAAGATTTTGTCTTGGGAGTCGCCGGTGGTTGACATGGCACTTTCTCCGTGGGGGTTTGCCCCCTTGCGGGGGCGGGGAAACTTAGATGTTGGTATCGCGGATGTTAAGTTCTTTGATAACCTGAGCATAACGCTGAAGATTGCTCTTTTTCAGGTAACGCATCAGACGTCGTCGTTGACCGACAAGTTTGAGCATGCCCAGTTTGGAAGCGTGATCTTTTTTGTTCTCTTTGAGGTGATCCGTAAGATATGCGATTCTCTCGCTCAAAAGAGCGATTTGAACAGCAGGGGAACCTGTGTCTTTCGCACCTTCACCAAATTTTGCTACGATTTCAGCTTTCTTAGCCTTATCTAAAGCCATGATTGACCTCCTGATAGGTTGAATAAATTTAAAGCGGGATTATATATCATGGCGCCTTAATTAAGCCTATAAAATTGAAGCTAGATTATTCAAGGGAACCCCTACATGAAATCCAACGCGCTGCGGATTGTCGCATTTGTTATCGTACTCAACCTTTTGATCGTCACCGCAGAGGTGGTTTTCGGTCTGGTTTCCAACTCGATTTCCCTGCTCTCCGATGCCCTGCATAATCTGGGGGATGTACTGGCTGTCATGGTGACCTACTTGGCCCTTTACCTGGGGGCTAAAAAAGTTTCCGCCAAAATGATCTTTGGATACCACCGCGCGGAGATGATGGCCGGGTTTGTCAACGGGGTTTTTCTCTTTATTACCATGCTCTATATTCTCTATGAGGCAGTCAATCGCCTGCTCAATCCTGAGAGTGTGGCGGCTGAGTATATGATTATTGTGGCGGCCATTGCTCTGGTAGCTAACGGATTTAGTGCCATACTGCTGCACCGTCTGGGTGGGGAGTTTGGTCATCACCATCACGGAGATCATGATGGACACGATCACGATCACGATCACACTGAGCATGATCACCACCATCACCACGATATCAATATCCGGTCGGCCTACCTGCACATGCTCTCAGATGCCTTTATTTCTCTGGGTGTTGTCATCGGAGGCGCGGCGATTTACTACTTTGACATTTACTGGGTTGATCCGGCCCTGAGCGTGGCCTTTTCCCTCTATATTCTCAGCGAGACGGTTCAGGTGGTTAAACGGAGCTTTTTTTCTCTGCTCGACCGCAATCATGATAATATGGAGCCTTTTCAGAAATCCATTGAAAATGCCGAGGGAGTCCATAGTATCCACGACATGCACCTCTATCGCCCAGCATCGAAAAAACTCTATCTCAGCGTCCATGTGGTGTTTGATGAAAACCTCCCGCTAAGCGAAGTGGAAAAGCGACTTTTGGCGATGCGCCAAAGCCTTCGGGAGCTTGGGGCAACCCATGT
>QKHD01000157.1 GCA_003250175.1 Helicobacteraceae bacterium | reverse complement strand
GGTTACGAAAGCCTATTTCTAAAGTCACTGTATCCGAAGTTTTTAACAACCTGGAGACCACCCTCTTTTCGGTAGATCGCCAACGACGGCAGTTTGATCCCATTGAAGGTAGTGTTTTTTACAAAGGTGTAGTGGATCTGGTCTTCAAAGACCAGCCGGTCACCGGGTTGTAGGGGCGCGTCAAAGCTGTAGTCGCCGATGATGTCGCCAGCCAAGCAGGTGTTGCCGCCCAGGCGGTAGGTGTATTTTTTTTCACCCGCTTCTCCGGAGTTCCGGATCATCGCCCGGTAGGGCATGGCCAGGGTGTCGGGCATGTGGGCTTCGGCGGAGGTATCGAGGATCGCCAGCTCCATGCCGTTTTTAATCACGTCCAGCACGGTGGCCACCAACGGCCCCGTCTGCCAGCCAACCGCTTCGCCCGGTTCGAGATAGACGGGGATGTCGTTGTGCCGTGCGCGGAAGGCTTTGATCACCCGGATCAGGCCCTCCACGTCGTAATCGACACGGGTGATGTGATGGCCGCCGCCGAAGTTAACCCATTTCATCTGGTCGATAATGTGGCCGAACTTCGCTTCGAAGCCCACCAGTACCGCTTCTAAAGCGTCGACGTTCTGTTCGCAAAGGGCGTGGAAGTGCAGGCCGTCCACACCCTCACCGATGACACTTTCGTCAAACTCCGTAACGACCGTACCCAGACGGCTGAAAAGTCCGCAGGGGTTGTAGATGTCGGTGGGGGCGGAGGAGACCTCCGGATTGACCCGGATGCCAAGGCTGATCTTCGGGTTGGCCGCCTTGGCCTGGGTGGCGAAACGCTTGAACTGCCCCGTGGAGTTAAAGACCAGGTGGTCGGAGATGCGGGCGATTTCGTCCAGCTCTTCCGCTTTAAAGGCGGGGGAGTAGGTGTGCACCTCTTTGTTCATCGTTTCGCGTCCGAGCAGGGCTTCGTGCAGTCCGGAGGCCGCCGTGCCGTGGAGGTATTTGCCGACCACGTCGAACGTGCTCCACATGGCAAAGCCCTTGAGCGCCAGCAGAATCTTGGCTCCAGACTCCCTTTGCACACGATCCAGGGTCAGAAGGTTTTTCTCCAGCAAAGCCTCTTCGCAGACGTAGCAGGGGGAGGGGACGTTGTTCAGGTAGGCGGGATTAGGCGTCAAGCTCTTTTACCTGCCATGGAAGTCCCTGGATGTTCATCTGTTCCATAAAAGGATCCGGATCGAACTGCTCCATGTTCCAGACACCCTTCGCCTGCCATTTTCCTTCCAGCATCAGTTTGGCACCGATCATGGCCGGAACGCCCGTGGTGTAGCTGACACCCTGGGATTTGACTTCGGCGTAGCACTCTTCGTGGTCTTTCACCTGGTAGATGTAGACCTTGCGTTTTTTGCCGTCTTTGAGACCTTCGGCAACGATCCCGATGTTGGTTTTACCTTTGGTGCGAGGGCCCAGGCTTGCGGGGTCGGGCAGCAGGGTTTTCAGAAACTCGATCGGGACAATCTCGACGCCCTTGTGCATGACCGGTTTGATCCCCAGCATGCCGACGTTTTCCAGGCAGCGCATGTGGGTCAGGTAGCTCTGCCCGAAGGTCATGAAGAAGCGGATGCGCTTGAGGCCTTTGATGTGCTTGACCAGGCTCTCCATCTCTTCGTGGTAGAGCAGGTAGCTGTCCTTGGGGCCCACTTCGGGGTAGTCCCACACCTGCATGATCTCCATGGGGTCGGTTTCGATCCACTGGCCGTTTTCCCAGTAGCGGCCCTTGGCGCTTACTTCGCGGAGGTTGATCTCCGGATTGAAGTTGGTGGCAAAGGGGTAACCGTGGTCGCCGGCGTTGCAGTCGAGGATGTCAATGGTATGGATTTCATCGAAATAGTGCTTTTGGGCGTAGGCGCAGAAGACGTTGGTCGCCCCCGGGTCAAACCCGCTGCCCAGCAGTCCCATAATGCCGGATTTTTTAAAGAGATCGTCACGGGCCCACTGCTCTTTGTACTCGAACTTCGCGGTATCGGGATGCTCGTAGTTGGCGGTATCGAGGTAGTCGACGCCGGTTTTGGCGCAGGCTTCCATGATGGTGAGGTCCTGGTACGGCAGGGCCACGTTGATGACGATGGCAGGCTTGATGCTCTCGATCAGTTTGACCAGTTCGTCGACGCTGTCGGCGTCGACCTGCGCAGTTTTAACGGTGCCGCGGCCCATGGCCGCGACCTCTTCGGCGATCTCGTCGCACTTGGCTTTGGTTCGGCTGGCGAGGGTGATGTCGCTGAAAGTGTCGCGGTTCATCGCGCATTTGTGAACGAC
>QKHD01000367.1 GCA_003250175.1 Helicobacteraceae bacterium | reverse complement strand
CGGCGCGATCGCGGCGCTGCTTTTTGTGGTATTTGGGTGGATTTTGTAGCCTAGCGGCTGCGCAGCCGTCGGCACAATACCCGGATAATCCCCTGCATGACCTGTGGTGTGTCGGCCATGAGCTCGTAAAGCCCCGATTCGGAAACCTCGTACAGCAAGGAGGGTTCCGCAGCCACCGCCGTGGCGGAGCGGGGCTCCGGATCGAGCACGGCCAGCTCGCCGAACACCTCCCGCTCTTTTAAAACCGCCAGCTCCAACCCATTGGACAGAATCCTCACCCGACCCTCGGCGATAATGTACATGCTCTGCCCGATCTCCCCTTCGGTAATAATCGTTTCTCCGGCCAGTGCGTTGCGCTCTTTGGCAATACGGGCGAGGAAGGCGAGCTGGTCTTCGGGAATCTCCGCAAAAATCGGGGCGGATTTTAGGATCAGTACCTTTTCCAGGGTCGTTTTCATGGGGTTTTTCCTTTGGAAAGTTGTGTCAGGGCCCAGGCGGCCATTCCGGAGACGGCGGGGTCGGGGTCGGTTTGGAGGGTTATCATATCGGCCTTGAGGCTCTTGATACGGCGCGCTCCGGCTACCCGGCACACCGCTTCGCGCACCCAGGCGCTGGGGTTGGCGGCCAGCAGGTGGAGGCGCTCGGCAAAACGGGCGTAGTCACTGAAATGCTCCAACGCATAGACCGCACTGGCGGAGAGCCAGCGCACGTAGGTAAAGGCCGATCCGGAGAGCAGTTCGCCCAGGGCGTCGTAGCGGTTTTTGATAGCGGCCGAGGCGATGAGGCGGATGCGCTCCTCGAAGTCGTGGGTCTCGATGAGATCGAGGAAGCGCTTGCGCTCACTCAACCCCACCATGGAGTCCACCAGTTCCAGGGCGTAGCTTTTTTGGTGCGGGGTTCCCTTGCGCAGGGCGGTGCGTACCTGGTTCATCCGCTCCGTTCCGTAGGCGAGGGCGAGGAGGAAGAAGATACGCGACACACTGGCCTCCATGGCGGAGGGAAGTAGGCCTCGCAGGTGGTCAAATACGGGCTCACGCAGGTAGAGGGCAAAGGCGGCCAGGTTGGCGGCGCGGTCCATCTCCTGGGTAATAAGGCTCCGGATCTGGGCATGCTTTTTGTGGCGGTAGCCCGCCTTGGCCAGGGCCTCGTAGATGACGTTTTTAAGCTCCGGCTCTTTGACAAAGAGCTCGCCCTGCAGATAGTGCAGGCTGGCGGCGGTGCCGATGCGGGTGATCACCTTGAGCAGAAAGAGGCGCTCTTCAAAGGAGCGGGCGGCCTGAAAGCGTGTGATGAGAGGTTCCAGGGCGTCATCGCCAAAGGAGACCACGGCATGGGAGGCCTTGTAGCGGCGGTCGGGGTCGTCCAGCTCTTCGAGCAGGGTGTCAAGAAGCGGCGGGCAGTGGACGATGGGGTTGCGGGCAATCAGGGTGTAGACGTTGGGGTCGTTGGCTTCGAGGCGATCGGCCAGATAGAGCAGGGCCATGGCGTGGCCGTGCCCCTTGCCGGGGCGCACCAGTGACTCAAAGGCGGCGGAGGCGACGGAGACGTCGGGGTGGGTGAGCCACTCTTCCAAAAAGGCTTCGTTCTCGCCGTCCGGAAAAAGGGCAAGCAGCAGCGAGGCCTGGGTCAGCGGGTCGGTTTCGGTCTGGAGATGTTCGCGGATGAAGGGGGCCAGCTCCGGATAATCGCCCTGGGAGAGAACCTGGGCCGCCTTCTGGCGCAGCAGCTCGTGGTGGGAGCCCAGGGCGTGAATGAGGGTGCTGTCCGGCAGCTTGGCATCGTTGTGGGAGAGAATCTCCAGGGCGTAGGCCGCTTCGACGGGGTCGGCGTCGGTGAGTTTTTGGCGCAGGAGGTTGAGGGCGTTTTCATCGTAGACGATCCCCTCGTCGCTGCGCTGTTCGATATGGCGGAAAAGGGCCTCGCGGTAGCGGCTTTTAAAGTGGGCGGCAATGAGCCAGATGGAGAGTGCGGAGGCCACGGCCAGCAGCAGATAAAGGGCATTGGGGCCGAACCCCAGCACCTCCGTGACAAACAGTGCCAGCCCCGCCGAAAAGGCGATGGCCAGGGGCTTGATGATGTTCTCCCTGGCGCCGATGGCCCGCAGGCGAAGATCGGTTCGGGTGATCTGGTAGAGCGTGCGGTAGGCGGCGTTTTCGATGCTTAAGCGCAGGGTCCGGTCGGCAAACATCATCAGCACCGCCCCGTGGAAGAGAATGGCCGTAAAGCCCATCAGCCCCAAAACTCCTCCGGAGAGGGAGATCACAAACAAGGCCAAAGGGAGGAGCGAAACCCCGAACAAAAT
>QKHD01000055.1 GCA_003250175.1 Helicobacteraceae bacterium | reverse complement strand
AAAGCCCCTTTTCCGGCCCGACCCCGCTGGCAATGGCAAAGGCCATGGCCAGGGGCAACGCCACGACGGCTACGGTAATACCGGAGAAAAGATCACTCAGAAAATACCCTCTGCTGTAGCCCTCTTTGTACGCGGTAACAGACATGGGTGAAAAATGAAAAAGGAAACTGCGAAGCGACTCCATCGGAGACCTTTCAAGGACAAATCAAAAGCGAAGTATAGAGCAAGATCGTTATAAGAAGTTGAAAAGAAGAAAAGTTATGGTGCGAACGGCGGGAGTCGAACCCGCACACCATAGTGGCACCACCCCCTCAAGATGGCGTGTCTACCAATTCCACCACGTTCGCACAAAAGAAGTTGGGAAGCCCGAAGGGGCCTCCCGAAGGTTGCTAAAACTTATCCGAGGAAAGGGTTAGCGTAAAGAGCGATAAGAGCGATTACCAGTGTATAGATAACCTGAGCTTCGATCATCGCAAGCGCGATGAACATCGTTGTCATCAGTTTACCACCCATACCTGGGTTTCGTGCAGTACCTGCGATAGTCGCAGCAGCTGTGTGACCCATACCGATAGCGCCACCAAGAGCAGCGATACCAAGACCAACACCAGCAGCCAGTACTGAGTAAGCTTTAATCATGTCTGTACCTGTAGCGGCATCACTTGCAAACAAAGAAGCTGCAAACGCTACGAAAAAAAGAGCGATAACTTTCATTGAAGTTCTCCTGTTTAATATTCCAAAGTCCGTTCGGCTTGCGTATCCCTACTTAACACTTTGCTGGGCGAAATTATACAGAGTTTTCCTGATAAAACCCTAAAAATCAGATTCGTACGCCGTCCATGGCCAGGGAAATTTTTCCGTCTTTGCCCTGTTCGATAAACTGGATTTTCACATCTTGCCCTTCGGAGAGCACGGATTCGACATCATCCACCCGTCCGTTGGAGAGTTTGGAGATGTGAACCATACCCGTGTTGCCGTCCGGAAGCTTGACCAGGGCACCGAATTTGAGAATCTTCTCGACCTTGCCGTCCAGCACTTCGCCCTTTTCATAGGTGCAGGCTTTATTCGCCTGGGGCTTGCCGCCGCGGCCTTTGCTATTTTCGACGATTCCTTTAATGTGTTCGGCGGCACCGTCCACCTTGGCTTTGTCGGCGCCTTGGATCTTCACCCCGCCCTTTTCGCGGTCGAGGTCGATGGAGACTTCGAATTTCTCGATGATCTCTCTGATGGTCTTACCGGCCTGACCGATGATATCCACAATCTTGCTGGTATCCACGGTAAAGTTGACCGAACTTGGCAGGGCGTTGCTGAGAACGATGTGCTTGGCCGCCTCTTCCATGAGACCCAGAATATGCAGACGGGCCGCTTTGGCCTGAATCAAGGCCTCTTCGAGGATTTTGTAGTTAATACCGCCGAGTTTAATATCCATCTGCAGGGCGGTAATCCCCTGGGCAGAACCGGCTACTTTAAAGTCCATGTCGCCATCGTGGTCTTCCAGCCCCATGATGTCGGTGAGAACCGCGTATTTATCTCCTTCGGTCACCAGACCCATGGCAACGCCGGCGATCAGTTTTTCCGGATCGACGTCGGCCGCTTTGAGGGCCAGGGATGAGGCACAAACGGTTGCCATGGAGGAAGAGCCGTTGGATTCAAGAATCTCGGAGACAATCCGGATGCTCATGTCAAAATCGGGGTGCACGGTGCCTTCGATGGCTCGCTTGGCCAGATTGCCGTGGCCCAGTTCCCGGCGCCCCGGAGCACGGGAAGGTTTGGCTTCGCCGACGGAAAAGCCGGGGAAGTTGTAGTGTACCATCAAGGTTTCGTACTGGGTAGAGGTAGAGGTCAGGCTCTCGTGGGCCTGACGATCCTGGTCGCTGCCCAGGGTCAGAACGGCCAGTGCCTGGGTCTGCCCGCGGGTAAAGAGTACGGAGCTGTGGGCACGGGGCAAAATGTTGGTTTCAATGGAGATGGGGCGGACTTCGTCCAGTTTCCGACCGTCGGCACGAACACCCTCTTCCAGAATCTGACTGCGGACGATCTCTTTTTTTACCTTGCTGACCATGTGGCTGACCATCTCTTTTTCCCATGCACCGTTGACGGCTGCATCGGTGGTCATGATTTCGGCTACGATAGTTTTAAGGGCATCGCTGCGCTCGCTCTTAGCCAGTTGGTTGGTCGCGGATTTGATGGCAGCGTGATACTGGGTTTTAACAAATTCGTAAATGCTCGCATCATCTTTTTCCGATGCCAGAACCCAGTGAGCCACCGGCTTGGCTGCTTCTTTGAAAGACGAAGCAAAGGACGCGGTAAGCT
>QKHD01000313.1 GCA_003250175.1 Helicobacteraceae bacterium | reverse complement strand
GAAAGAGGGTAAAGATATCCAGCAGCGCCTTGACCTCCGCCGTTTCAAAAAGGCTGTTGGAGCCGCGCCGCTTGGCGGGAATCCGGAACTCCCGAAGCATCGCTTCGATCCCGTCGGCGGAGGCGTTGTTACGGAAGATAACGGCGATCTGCTCCTTGGGAACGGGCGAGTTGGCGATCAGCTTGGCGATCCCTTCGTATTGCAGATAGAGTTCGTCATAGGCCAGGAGTGCCGGGGAGACTTCGCCGCCCTGGCGAACCACCTTGAGCTCCTTGGGGTAGATGCGCTCGTTGTGGGAGATGACCCGGTTGGCCAGGGAGAGAATGGGCGCGGTGGAGCGGTAGTTTTTATCCAGGGAGAAGACTTTGGAACCGTAGTAGCGATCGGCAAACCCGGCGATGATCTCGATCTTGGCACCGTTGAAGGCGTAGATGCTCTGGTCGTAATCCCCCACACAAAAAAGCGATTCCGGATCAAGGGCATCGATGACGGAGTTTTGCAGCGGGTTGGTGTCTTGATACTCGTCGATGAGCACCTCTTTAAAGGGGTTATCCAGGCCGTTTTTCAACTGCTCGCGCATCTTGATCAGCAGGTCGTTGAAGCTGACAAAGTGCATGGAGTCCTTGAGTTCCTCAAACTCGTCGATGACATGCTGGTAGATGTCGACAAAGGGGCCGTGGTCGGGGTTTTTATCTGTCAGCCAGGTACCGAAGTCCTCTACGGCATCGTTTTGAAAGAGGCTGTACTGATCGTAGAGATAGGCCGGGGAGAGGGCGCTGCCTGCGTCCAGATGGTGAAACTGCCGTTTTTCGTAGACGCTGCGAAAGAGGGTTTTGATTTCGCCGGGCTGTTTGAGGTGGATTGTCTCACCGATCTCTTTGAGCCACTTGTAGCTGGTGGCGTGGAAGGTGCCGGCCTTGATCTTGGTGGCGGTCTCTTTACCGAAGATGGCGGCCACCCGCTCGACCATTTCAGCGGCGGCTTTGTTGGTAAAAGTGAGCAGCAGAATCTCTTCGGCCTGAACCCCGTTTTGGATCAAAAAGGCGATGCGTCCGACGATGGTGGAGGTTTTGCCTGTGCCTGCCGAAGCAATGATGAGGTTCTTGCCTTTTGGCGCTGTGGCGGCGGCGTATTGTTCTTCGTTGAGTTTGGATAATGGCATGGCGAACTATAGCAAATTTTAGTCGAAGAGGAGATTAGGCAGAGGGCCTCTTTTTCCTGCATCAAGAGGCAGGAAAAAGAGGTGAGAACGGTTTTAGTTGGTTGGGGTACAGGCAGAGAAATCCCGCATCTGTACTTCACGAAGTTTTCCGCTTTTGGGCTCCTTCTCATGCAGGGACGCTTCGTATAGATCGTCGATATAGGTAAAGCGGTACTCATAACTAGCACCTTGTCGAACATAGAGCAAGCTCCCTTGTTTGAGCGTACTTCTGCCTTGTAAAAATCCGGATTGGTTCAGGGTATAGACAAGGTAAACCAGCTGATTTTCCGGCAGGGAAAGATCGGTTACGTCATCGTTGAGTTTGATCACACCTTGTTCATAGGCCTGACAGTTTTTATCGACAAAATAGACACCCAGATAGCCCCGTTGAACTCCGGAGCCTTCCATACGGTTATGGACAGAGAGGTTGCTTTTACCTGTAAAAGTGTAGGGTGTTGGGCCATTACCACAGCCACTTAGCCACACGATGGCTACGATGGCTGCGAAGCCAAGAAAAAAACGACGCATTAATAAGCACCTACTTTATTCATATCGGGGCAGCCGTTACTTTTGCCCTCGGCCCATAGCTTTAGAGCTTTGTAGACGAGATCATAGTAACTTACCATGGCCGGGCCATAGATATCCATCTGGGTCGTTTTACCGACTGGTTTGAAATCTACAACAAATGCCCAATAACCTTTTTCCGGAAGGCAGGTGTGTTTGGTGAACATGGAGTTACACATCTCCTTGTCATAGACATGCATCTGTAGTTCAAGAGATTTTTGTTCTTGGATAAGAGAGGGGTTGTAGTGAATTTCGTTGGAAATATGGGAGCTAAGGGTACCATGTGTATAAACATTAAAAGATTTCTTCAAACACTTGTCCGTGTTGCGTTCCATCGCCTGAGAAACTTTTTTAAAGGATTGTTCGACCATAAAGGTTTCGTGCTTTCCGAAGGCACTCTCCTTAATGATCGTTCGGTAGTCCTCTGAGGTTGAAGGCGCCTTTATCCCGCAACCTGACATCAAGAGTGCCAGTAGCGTTAAGCCCACAATGTATTTCATAATTACTCCTTAAAGAAAAATTTTTGAATATTAACTTTATTTAAATTAATTACTAAG
>QKHD01000360.1 GCA_003250175.1 Helicobacteraceae bacterium | reverse complement strand
ACTCCGTCAAACAGCCTCCCTACGGCATGGGCTACTTTGTGGACACCACCAATCCCGATGACGGCAACTACTACCGTTCCTTTACCAATGAATTGACACACATTGCCCTCATCGGCCAAAGTGAACTGACTACCAAAGTCGGATTTCACACCTTTGAACAGGGGAGCAACTCCCTCTTTGCTCCGGAGAGCGCCCTGCCCTACGCCGTTTTCACGCCCGGAAACGGCGATGTCATCTACCAGTTCGACTATACCGAGCAGAGCAGCTACATCGATATGGCCCTTCACCTCAAAGCGGGAGAGACCCACGACATGGTCATGGGTCTTTATGCCTACTACACCGAGGCAGGCACCAATGAGATGAACATCCACTATGCCGATACTCCCGCTACGGCCATCAGCAGCAGCCAACTGATTCTGCCGGACATCGACCGCACCATCACCGCCGCCTACATTCAGGACACCTACTCACCAACGGAAGACTTTGACCTGCTGGCGGGCATCCGCTACGACCATTACTCCGACTTTGGCAACGCCGTCAGCCCACGCCTCTCCGCCGTTTACGCTCTGGGATCCAATATGAACCTCAAGGCGATGTATTCCCGCGCATTCCGAGCTCCTTCCTGGATTGAACTGTATGGTGATGTTCCCGGTTCTTTCCAGGGCGATCCGGATCTGGATGCGGAGACCTCCGATACCTTAGAGATAGGGCTTGTACACAAAAACGACATCGACAACCTGATCCGTATCAACCTTTATCACATGAAGATCAATGACGTCATCTACCGCATCGGCGATGCCTACACCCAAAACGGCAGTGCCGAATTTTACGGCGGTGAGCTGGAGTGGCGCAAGCGGCTGGGGCTTTACACCACCATGAACCTTTCCTACAGCCATGTGGAAGGCAAGGACCGTGAAGATGAATCACTCCGCGAGGTGGCCAACCACCTGGCACAGGTTCGTCTAAGCCACCGTATCAGCAATGCCTTGAGTACGGCGACCAACCTGCAGTATGTCTCGCCCAGAAAACGTGCCATGGGAGATACCCGTGATGACGTCGACGGTTATACCACCTGGGATCAAACCCTGGGCTACCAGGCCTCAACCGCCCTGCGCCTTACCCTTTCGGCAAAAAATATTCTGGATGAAAAGGTGCTCTACACGGCACCTGCCAACACCTATCCGGAGGATTTCCGCCGTGAAGGCCGTACCTTCTGGCTTAAGCTGATGTGGGAGTACTGATGCGCCGATGGTGGATGGTTTTCGCGCTTTTCGTTACCCTATCAGCCCAGAGCTACAACGAGAATATTCTCAAAATTGAAGCCAATATCATCCCCCGTATCGTCCTGATGGACTACAAATTTACGGACAAGCTCCATGACAAACATATCCGGGTGCTTCTGCTGCACAACGGTATGGATGCCATCAGCGCCCTGAAAATGCAAAATATCATGGAGGAGAAATACCCTGACGGCATCAAGGGCTATGCCCTGGATATCCGCCTGCAAACCTATGATGCCTTTTTGGCCCACCCGCAACCGGCAACCGTCTACTACCTGATGGACACCCATACGTCTACCATCAAGGATGTCGTTGCCATCGCCCGCAAACAAGGCGTGCTGACCTTCAGCCATGACACCAAAAACCTGGCCCTGGGAGCCAATGTCTCCCTTAAAATCGATAAAAAAATCATCCCCTACATCAACGTCACCTCCCTGAAAGAGTCGGGTATCTCCCTGCGCCCGGCTCTGCTTTCGATTTCGGAGATATACCAATGAACCGTCACTCCCTGGTTTTTAAACTGACCCTCTTTTTGAGCCTCTTTTTTGTCTCAGTCATGCTCTTTATCGCCTTTGCCAACGTGCAAATCACCCGCACCAACCTCAAGCAGTCTGAAGAGGACAAGATCCGGATCATCGTCAATACGGTGCTCCCCATTATCTCCATGAATATGAGCTTTGGCTTCGACGAGCCGGTCAAGGAACTGATCGAATCCCTGCCGAAGGGGAACCGCAACATTCTGGCGGCCCAGATTCTAGCCCCCAATGAGCGTATTCTCTACTCCGCCTACACCGATCAGGACTACACCGATATTTTTGTCAAAGTGGGCAACGGTCACTTCTTCCACCAATCCGACATCATCGATCCCGTCACCGGAGAGATGCTCGGAACCCTCCGCCTGGCCTACTCCAACACCTACTATCAGCGGATCACAGGGGAGTATGAGAAGTTTTTGATCTACACCATCATCCCGATTCTGGCGATCTTTGCCCTCTTTGTCTACGTCTTTTACAAAAAGCTCTCCCCCATTAGACAACTCTCCCAAAAACTGGCCACCTACTCCCCTTCCAACGAGAGCGGGATACGGGTCGAGATGATGCGGGGCAAGGATGAGATCGCCGTCATTAACAATACGGCCAAAACCATGCTGGAAAACATCCAAAGCTATACCAACCGACTGAGTGAACTCAACCAGAACCTGGAAGCTAAAATCCGTAAAGAGGTGGAGAAAAACCGCGAAAAAGACCGGATTTTGATCCAGCAGTCCCGCCAGGCGGCCCTGGGCGAGATGATCGGCAACATCGCCCACCAATGGCGCCAGCCCATCAATGCCCTGGGGCTGATTCTCCAGGATATCGAAGATGCCCATGAGCATCAAGAGCTCTCCACCCAGTACCTTGCCCTCTCCGTCGATCAGGCCATGGAGCTGATCAGCCACATGTCCGATACGATCGATGACTTTAGAAACTTCTTCCTCCCCAATAAGGAGAAGGACCTTTTTACCCTCGACCAGGTCATCAACAACACCCTCAAAATCGTCGGGGCCAGCCTGGAGAGCGAAGAGATCCACGTGGAGGTGCAGATCCGCGATGCCATCAGCATCTACAGCTACCAAAACGAATTTACCCAGGTCTTCATCAACATGATCAACAACTCCAAAGATGCCTTTAAAAACTCCCACCGCCACGATAAGCGCATCCGGATCGAAAGCTATTACGATACCCCGCACAACGAACTGATCATCCTTGTTTCCGATAACGCCGGCGGCATTCCGGAGGCTATTATGGACAAGATTTTCGACCCCTATTTCACCACCAAATACAAAGACAAGGGTACGGGTATCGGACTCTACATGGCCAAGGCGATTATCGAAACCAACATGGGGGGCGTGCTCAAGGCCAGCAACACCGACGGCGGCGCAAAAATGCTCATCCAGCTCCCCATGGAAGCGATCCGCAAACCGGGCCGTTAGGCCCTTCTTTCATCAATACAAACCAAGTTTCATTAAGCTATAATCGAGCACATTTTTATATCTACCAACCATAGGAAAATGCATTGAAAGAAGCAAAATATATCTGGATGGACGGCAAACTGGTTCCCTGGAAAGAGGCCACCGTTCACGTACTCACTCATACGCTCCATTACGGCAACGGTGTCTTTGAAGGGACCCGTGCCTACAAGACCGACAAAGGTCTGGCCATCTTCAAACTGCGCGCCCACACCAAGCGTCTGCTTGATTCGGCAAAAATCACGGCCATTACCCCCAACTTCACCCTCGAAGATCTGGAAAAAGCACAGGTCGAACTGCTGCGCTCCAATGATTTTCAGGGCAATGTCTACCTCCGCCCACTGATCTATCTGGGCTACGGCGTCATGGGGCTTTACCATGCGAAGGCTCCGGTTAATACCATGGTCGCAGCCTGGGAATGGGGAGCGTATCTGGGTGAAGAGGGACTGGAAAAGGGGATCAAGGTTATGACCTCCTCCGTAGTCCGCAACTCCATCAAGTCCAACTTCGGCAAGGCGAAGGCTGTTGCCAACTACCTCAACTCCCAGATGGCCAAATACGAAGCCGTCAGCTGTGGCGCCGAAGAGGCCCTGATGCTGGATGAAAACGGGTTTGTCGCCGAGGGCAGCGGCGAGTGCCTCTTTATCGTCCGGAACGGCGTGCTGGTCTCTCCACCCAATGACAACTCCCTCGAATCCATCACCCAGGCGACTGTCTTTGAAATTGCCAAAGACCTGGGGATTCCGGTTCAGCGGCGCAACATCACCCGCGATGAGATCTACATCAGCGACGAAGCCTTCTTTACCGGAACGGCTGCGGAGATTACGCCTATCAACATGTTGGATAACCGCGTCATCGGCAACGGTGCCCGCGGACCCATGACAGAAAAAATTCAGAGTGCCTATTTTGACATCGTCTACGGACGCAATAAAAACTACGAACACTATTTGACCTACATTTAAAGCGAGGAATTATGCCAGCAGATATGAATGATTATTTTAAAAAGAAACGTCCCGGCGGCGGCTCATTCGGTGATGGACCCGGAATGAAAATGCCCAACGAAACCCCTGATTTTTTTAAAAATTTTGGAAAAAAAGCAGGCCTGCTCTACGCCGTGATCGGTATTGTTGTTATTCTGGTGGTTGCCAAACCCTGGGTGATTATCAACTCTGGAGAGGTGGGGATTCTAAAAACTCTGGGGAAATACCAGGAAGAGCCCCTCTACCCCGGTTTTCACCTGCTGATGCCCTTTATGCAAAATGCGATTATCGTCGATACCAAGGTGCGCCAGACCGACTACAGCCAGAACGAAGTGCTAAGCGATCGCCGCGGTATCAACCAGCGACCGCCCATCTCCATTCTGGACAGCCGCGGCCTTCCGGTGGATGTGGAGCTGACCGTTCAGTACACCCTCAAACCGGCCATTGCACCCCACACCATTGCAACCCTGGGGCTTAACTGGGAAGATAAAACCATCAACCCCAACGCCCGTGACGTGGTCCGGAGCGTTATCGGTAACTACACCGCCGAGGAGCTTCCCCTAAAGCGTAACATCATCGCCCAGCAGATCGAAGAGGGGATGCGCGAGCGTCTGGACAAACTGGACAACATGCCCATCAACCTGGTCGCCATCCAGCTGCGCGGCATTGTGCTTCCGGATCGTATCAAAGAGCAGATCGAACGCGTTCAGATCGCCAAGCAGGAAGCGGAACGTACCCGTAACGAGGTCGAGCGAACCAAGCAAGAGGCCATGAAAGCGGCGGAAAAAGCCCGCGGTGAAGCGGAAGCCAAACGGATCGAAGCCCAGGGTAATGCGGACAAGCGCAGCATCGAAGCCAAAGCGGAAGCCCAGGCAAACAAGATCATCGCCGACTCCCTGACCAAAGAGCTCATCCAGCTGCGTCAGATCGAGATTCAGGGCAAGTTTAACGACGCCCTGCGTGAGAACAAAGATGCCAAAATCTTCCTCACACCCGGAGGGGCAACCCCCAATATCTGGCTGGATGCCAAGGATCCCCAGAAAACCACATCGGCTAACCGCTGATGGCCTCTCTGCTCGCCTCCATCGACTGGGATAAGTCACCCCTTATCCCGGCCATTGCCCAGGATGCGCAAAGCGGCGACGTGCTGATGCTCGCCTATATGGACAAAGAGGCGCTGGAGAAGACCCTCCAGACCCGCTATGCCCACTACTTTTCAAGAAGCAAGCAGCGCCAATGGAAAAAGGGCGAGGAGAGCGGCAATGTGCAGGAGGTTAAAAACATCCTGCTCGATTGCGATAGCGACACCCTGCTGCTCAAAGTGATCCAGCATGGCGGGGCAGCCTGCCATACCGGTCGTGTCAGCTGCTTTTTTAAAGACCTGGACAGCGGCGAAACTACCGCAGAACCGATTCAGGATATGAGCGCGGCCTACTCCATTGTGGACCGTCTCTACCACACGATTCTCGAGCGCCGAAACCAGGACCCCAAAAGCTCCTACGTGGCCAAGCTCTTTAGTAAAGGCGACACGACTATCTTGAAAAAGGTGATCGAGGAGGCGGGTGAACTGGCCTTGGCTGTTAAAGACAAAGATGAGACCGAAGCCATCTACGAAGCGGCAGACCTGCTCTTCCACTCATTGGTTGCTCTGGCATCCATGAACATCAGTCCCGACCGGATCAAACAGGAGCTCGCCCGACGCGAAGGCCTCAGCGGGATTGAGGAAAAAAACAGTCGCGCCGACTAAAGCCAAGGAGGGGGAGTGCCGCACGCTATTGTTGATTCCGTTATCCACTCCCTCTCCTACCTGCACTATTTTGCCCTCCTGATCGGGTTTTTTTTCTGGCTGCTGCTCACCGTTATTACCTACATGGTGCGCAAGCAGTTTCTGTTCTTCTCCCTCTTTTCCCTCCTCACGGTTATGACCTTTGTCTCCGGACCGATTGTCGGCTACTTTTTCGTGGAAACCTACGTCAAGGCCAACCATCTTGCGGATAAAGAGGTCAAACAGTTGCGTTTTATCGATAAGGCGATCATCAAAGGTGCTGTCACCAACGACTCCCATCGTCCCCTGGCCGCGTGCCGCATCATGGCCATGGCCTTTCCCAAGAAAATGGATCAGCCCCTCGTACCGTGGCTGAAGTCCCTTAAAACGACCTCCGTCTATGACCTGGTGGAGCTAAAGAGCGTACTGGCCCCCGGCGAGAGCGAAGCCATCTACCTCTCCCTCCCCCGCATCAAAGAGGTTGAGAACACCCATCTCTACCTCTTTACCTTCTGTCAGTAGGATGCCGATGCGTTTTTTCCTACCCGTCTGGCTGCTCCTGTTACCTGCCCTGCTCCTGGCAGCACCCGCAGAAAAACGCCGGGTCTACGCCCCCTCACAACAGAGCATTGTCTACTCCGGAGCCAAGCTCACGCTGCCGGCACCGGTGGTGCGTCCGGAGCCCTTTAGCCGGTGGTACGCGGGCTTTTCCGGACGCTATGCCACCGGGGAAGAGACCGCCAGAACCCAGCTGAGCGAAGCCATTTACCGTGAAGATACGATCAAACTGGCCGACCAGGATGTCAGCATGGTCTTTGGCTACGGTACCATGGGCGGTGACCGGATCGAACTGGCCGTCGTCCCCTTTCGGAGCTTCTCCTATCAGGACAGTCTGAGCGAACCGGAGTTTGGCTCCGGACGGGGGCTGGATCTAAGCTACTCCTTCGCCATGGGCAACCTCTACCAGGAGAGCAGCCCCGATAACCTGATCCCCTTTATCAAAATCGGGGTGGGGGTCAGTCTCTTTGATGTCGGTCAGGATTATGCCGCCAACTATGAAAGCGATACGATCCTGGCCAACGACTACATTCTGGGGATCGGTACACTTTTTCAGATGGGTCGCCGTGTGAGTTTCACGGTGTCGTATGAGATGAGGGAACGGGAGTTTCAGGACATTACTCGGGGCAGCTACCTGCGAAAAACCTCCCAACGCCTAAACGGTGTGGGCATCGGTCTGAACTACCACTTTTAGTAGCGAAGTCCCTGGGCGGCCAGCGCCTTTTTAATCACCGCCATCTGGCGGTTTTTACTCTCGCCGCACCAGGCAGGGGCAATCAATGTCTCGTTGGCAATCCCCGCACTCACCCGCTGCACGACCACATCCTCCGGAAGAACCTTGATGGCCTGCACCAAGGTCTCGACGTAACTTTCCTGGGATATGGGGGTGAATTTTCCGGCCGCATATTCATTGGCGAGGATGGTATTTTTAACCACATAGCAGGGGTGAAACTTGATGGCATCGATCCCCAGCTCTGCTACTTTTTTGGTGGATGCCACCATCATCTCCGGAGTCTCGCCAATAAGACCAAAAATCATGTGGGCACACACGTTTAGCCCCGCTTTTTTTGCCTTAGTAATCGCCGCTTCCGACTGGGCATAGCTCTCGCCCCGGTTGATCTTTTGCAGGGTCTCGTCAAAAACACTCTGTACCCCGAACTCTACCCAGACATCCTTGCCGGTTCGCTCCTGCAGAGCAGCCAGATATTCAAAGAGGGCATCATCCACACAATCGGCCCGGGTTCCGATGCTGATCGCCACCACGTCCTCATAGGCCAAGGCTTTTTCATAGAGGGCCTTTAGCGTCTCCAGGGGGGCATAGGTGTTGGAAAAGGACTGAAAGTAGGCGATGTACTTCCTCACCCCATAATCACGCGTAAAATGCTGCTTGGAGCCTTCGTACTGCACGGTTATTTCCCGTAGCTGCTGTTCCAAGAGAGGATTATCAACCGTGTCGGGGCTGAGGAAAAAGCGCTTTTTCCCTCCGGAGAGGTTGGGACTGAAGGATTCGTTATCGCAGTAGGTACAACCGCCTCTGGCGACCCGCCCGTCGATATTGGGGCAGGTAAATCCGGAGAGATTGAGGGAGATTTTATAGACCCGCTCGCCATAACGGCGCGTCAGGTAGCGACCAAAGGTCAGAATATCTTTCATTGCACGCCCCCTTGCAGTGGAACATGCCGGAATCGGCGTGCCATCAAAACTTAGAAATACTTCCCGTCAAAACAGGCCAGGCAGTGATCGTCCTGGTCGTTACTGCTTTTGCACAGGGATTGGATGGAGAGGAAGGAGAGGCTGTCCGCACCGATGTACTGACGAATCTCTTCCGTGCTCATGCGGTTGCTGATGAGCTCTTTTTCTTCCGGTGTATCGATCCCGTAAAAACAGGGGTGTTTAACTGCGGGCGAAGCGATACGCATGTGAATCTCTTTGGCCCCGGCGTCACGGAGCAGGGAGACGATCTTACGGCTGGTGGTTCCCCGCACGATACTGTCATCAATCACCACGATGCGTTTGCCGGCAATTATGCTCTTGATCGGGCTCAACTTCATTTTGACCTTGAGGTCGCGAATCTCCTGCAGCGGCTCGATAAAGGTACGACCGACGTAGTGGTTACGCATAATCCCGAACTCAAAGGGAATCCCGCTCGCTTCCGCACCTTAGTCCCCCCGCCGCTTCCTTTGTGTGCCAAGATATGGTACAATCGGACCATCTTGGTCAGCTTGGCTCCGAAAAATGCGGGTCCCCCAGCTCTTTACGTACGGCATAGACGGATTCACCGAAAACCATGCTGTCCGGACGGGCAAAGTAGATCTGTTCGAAGATGCATTTTTTAGGTGTCGGTTCGGCAAATTTGACGGAGACCGGCTCTTTGCCCTCTTCAAAAATCAGCAGTTCGCCCGGCTCGACGTCTCGGATAAATGTTGCACCGATCAGATCAAAGGCGCAGGTTTCGCTGGCCACGATATAGCCGTCGCCGATTTTACCCAGGGAGAGGGGTCGAAAGCCGTGGGGGTCGCGGGCCGCAAACATCTTGGTGCGGCTAAGAAAGATAAAGGAATAGGCCCCTTTGACCTGCGCCAGGGCAGTCAGAATCCGGTCTTTAAGGCGGTCTTTGGTGCAGCGGGCAATCAGGTGGATCATGTTCTCCGTATCCATGGAGGATTGGAAAATCGCCCCCTCTTTGATCAGGGCGTTGCGGACCTCTTTGGCGTTGGTCAGATTGCCGTTGTGCACCACGGACATCTCGCCCAGATCGTAGCGTGCAAATACCGGCTGGGCATCCAGAATCGAGTCGTCACCGGCGGTGGAGTAACGGTTGTGGCCGACGGCCATGTTCCCCTTGAGCTTGGCAATCTGCACATCGTCGAAAATCTGGCTGACCAGACCGCGGTCTTTGATGGTGTGGATGTTCTTGCCGTCGCTGCTGCTGATCCCGCTGGCCTCCTGGCCGCGGTGCTGCATGGCAAAGAGGGAGAGGTAGGCCATTTTGGCCGCATTGGTTTCATTAAAAATTCCGACGACTGCACATTTTTCGTTGAGGCTATGCACGCAAATATCCCTTAGTTAGAGTTGTAAAAAATCCTGGATGGAGTAGAGACCGTTTGGTTGGTCGACAAGCCATTTTCCGGCGCGGATCGCCCCGTTGGCAAAGGTGTTTCGGTTGGTTGCGGTATGGCTGAGGCGGATAAACTCGCCGTCGGCATAATAGCCCACGGTGTGTTCCCCCACGATATCGCCGCCGCGCAGGGCCATGACGGCGATCTCTTTATCGGTTCGCTCACCGATATTGCCGTCGCGGCCGCTGACGCGAACCTCGTCGAGGTTCCAGTCCCGCCCCTTGGCGGCGGATTCCGCCAGGGTCAGGGCCGTGCCGCTGGGGGCGTCTTTTTTAAAGCGGTGATGCATCTCCACGATTTCGATATCGAAATCCGGAAGGGATTTGCTGGCCATATAGACCAGCTTGTTAAGCAGTGCCACACCCACGGACATATTGGTCGCATACAAAATCGGCATCTTCAGCGCCGCCTCTTTCATGAGGTTCTGCTGATGGCTGCTTAAGCCTGTGGTACCGATCACCAGTGGCGTGGGAGAGGACTCGATGGCGGTTGCCAGCAACTCCTCCGTCGCCTCCGGAAGCGTAAAATCGATAATCAGATCGCTCGCATCCAAAAAGGTCTTCATCTCGTTGGTGACCAGCGTCTCCGCCGGAACGGAAAAGCCGATCTCGCTTCGTACATAGGCCGATGAAAGCACCAGCTTGGGATCTTTGTTGATACCGTCAACCAGCAGGCGCCCTACCCGGCCCCCTGCTCCGAAAACTCCTGTTTTAATCATTCCTCGTTAACCCTTGTATTCATCAACATAGCTGATGGCATTAATGGCGGCTGTTGCCCCGTCACCGGCGGCACAGACAACCTGTTTTGGTGCATCGATACGCATGTCGCCGGCGGCAAACAACCCTTTTTTGGATGTCTGCATCTTGAGGTCGACGATCACTTCGCCGGCGGCGTTCACGTCGCACAAGAAACCGTTTTCGGTCTTGATGACGTCATTTTTCACGTCACGACCCACAAAGGTAAAGACACCCGGCACGTTAATCTCACGCACGCTGCCGTCTTTTTTGGAGATGACACGCACACCGGTTACCCCCATCTTGTCCCCATAGACTTCATCCACGTCGACGCTGGTGATCAGCTCGATCTTTTCGTTGTTTTGAACCCGCTCCACCGTGGCCGGGGAAGCACGGAATTCGTCCCGTCGGTGAATCAGGTAGACCTTGCTGGCGATATTGGCCAGGTAGAGGGCCTCTTCGAGCGCGGTGTCACCACCGCCCAGAACGGCCACTTCCTTGCCCTTGTAGAAAAAGCCGTCGCAAGTCGCGCAGGTGCTGACCCCACGACCGAAAAACTGCTCTTCACCCTTGAAGCCTGCGCGTTTAGGCACGCTGCCGGTGCAGGTGATGACGCTGATGGCGTCATACTCTTTGCCGCTACCGGTTACGATGTGAAAGGTGCCGTCGCTGTTTTCGCTGACGCGCTTGACCTCATCCATTTCGGTTTTCAGGCCAAAACGACCGCACTGCTTGGGCCACTCCTGCATCAGCTCCATCCCCGTCACCACTTCGATGACGCCGGGATAGTTTTCGATTTCGCTGCTCTGGGTAATCTGCCCGCCGGGCATTCCTACTTCAAACATGATGACCTCTTTAAGGCCGCCACGGGTAGCGTAAAGGCCGGCGGTCAGACCCGCGGGGCCTCCGCCGATAATGGCCAGATCAAGCATCTTCACTCCTTTGGGTATCAACTTCCAAAAACCATAGTCCGCAACCCTATTGCTTTGGGAAATTTTACTGAATGGTAACACATTTTTTTTGTATCAAAGTTGATAAATTGCCCCTAACGCCGGGGTTAAGTTCCACATGGGCTTTTATTGGAAATATTCCAGCTTGGAGGCCTGTTTGAAACGGTTGAATTTTTCCCGCTTGATATCGAAAACCACCGGAACCGACATGATCTTAAAGCGGTTGATCAACGGCAGCAATGTATTAATCCCCGCCGTGACCCGAACCACCTGCGCATCGGCTTCGCCACGCTCCCCCGCCAGGTCGATGGCCAAAAACCGGTGTGGTTCGTTGACCTTTTTCATCAAACGGCCCAAATCGTCTTTTTTGGAGCTATAGATCAGCACCGTATAGTCATCCTGCTCCGGAGTGAAAATATCGCGGCTCATGTAGAGGTGTTCGTTGTCGAAGTCAAAATAGTGGAATTGGGAAAACTTGTAGTTAAAGTAGGCATAGGTGGCGGCGATCATCGCCGCACCGAAGAAGGAGGAAAAGAGGTAGGAGCGGAAGCCCCGTTTCGATCTCTGCCCTCCGATCACTGAATGGGACCGTCTCAGCCGATCAGGTCGTTCAGTTTTTGTTCAAACGCCTGTTTTGCAACTGCGCCGACGATGGTATCAACCTGTTCGCCGTTTTTGAAGAAAAGAATGCTTGGGATAGATCGGATGCCGTATTTTACAGCGATATCCTGATTGTCATCAGTATTGACTTTGCAGATTTTTGCTTTGCCGTCGTACTCTTCTACCAGCTCGTCAACGATTGGAGCTACCATGCGGCAAGGTCCGCACCAAGGAGCCCAAAAGTCAACCATGG
>QKHD01000009.1 GCA_003250175.1 Helicobacteraceae bacterium | reverse complement strand
GTCCGGAGCCGTCGGCGTCTTTTTGCTGGGTGATGTGGTGGGTGTCGTCCACGGCGTCGCCGCAGATGGCGCATTTGACGAGATAGAGGTCTTTGTTGTAGCGGCTGCGTTTCTTTTTGGAAAGGCGCTCGGCGGGGTTGTAGTCGTCGGCCAGCTTTTTCCGGATGTCTTCCGCATTGGCCAGGAATTCCGGGTCCATGTGCAGCCATCTCGCAAACTCCAGGCCATAGAGCGTCGAGCCGCTGCCTTCCGCCAGCTTCCGGTCGAAGATGAGCCGGTCGCCGTCCCGGTCGTAGCTGACCGCCAGGTGCATGCTCACCACACCTTGCAGTTTCTTGACCTCTTCGATGGATTCGAGCTGGTGGAGGTGGGTGGCGAAGAGAAAGAGCGAGCCGATGTCATTGAGCTTCATGATGGCACTGGAGACGATGGCCACGCCGGAGAGGGTCTCCGTGCCGTGGCTGATTTCATCCCCCAAAATGAGGCTCTTCTTGCCCGCGCGGTTGAAGATGTTTTTGAGCTCCAGCATCTCCACGGCAAAGGTGGAGAGCCCCTTGGAGAGGTTGTCCTTGGAGACGATGCGGGTAAAGATGCTCTCAAAGAGCGAAAAGCGCATCTCCTTGGCCGGCACGAAAAATCCGGCCTGGGCCATGACCACGGCGATCCCCACGCTCTTCATCAGTGACGACTTCCCGCTGGAGTTGATCCCATAGAGCAGCACGCCCGTGATGTCGTGGTCGTTGCCGGACTTTTGGATGGGCGACTCCAGCCCGGAAAAGCCCACGTATTTGCGGTTGCCCAGCACCACGTCGTTGGGAACGTAGATGCCGAACTCCTCCTTGGCGGCGATGAGCGGGTGGCGCAAATCCAGCAACTCTAAAAAGTTTTCATCCTCGGCGGTGGTAACGATCTGCGGTTCGCAGAAGTTGTACAGCCCCGTCACCTTCATATTGGCACACGCCACGTCGATGTCGGCCACGAAGCCCGTCAGCTGCTCCAAAAGCGGCGCGTACTCCCGCTCAAACTCGTACTGCAGCGCCAGAAACTTCTCTTTAACCAATGCGATGAGCTGGTTTTGGTTGGTGACGATCTGCTTGGAGATTTCATCGATCACTTCGGCGGTAATCTTGACGTTACTCGTCTGTTTTTTAATGATGAAATCTTCAAAAAAATGGCTCTTGCCGTCGATCACCACCCGCTCTTGCAGCAGCTGCTTTTCAATCAGCGCAAAACGGTTTTTGGTGAGACTGAGATAATGCCCCTCTTTGTCCAGCTGGCCCAGCATGACGTAGCTCTCGTCACATTTCGTCTCCATGACACTTTCCAAAAGGTTAAGAATCTTCTCCCGGATGCGCTCCAGCCCCAGGTGCAGCTCTTCGTCCTTTTCCACAAGCGAGTCGATGCGCTTGTCCGTGCCGAAGTTGAAGATGTTTTCATCAATCTGGTTGTAGTTGAACTTAGCCGTCAGGTCAAGGTTAAAGAGGCGCTCGATTTCGGCGATGAAGGTGTCGATTCCGGAGAGGTCGAAATCCACCAGCTCTTTTTTGATTCTCCGGAAGTGTTCGGCGATCTCCCGAACCCCCAGCAAGGAGCTGTGCAGGTAGTTCACCTCGCACGGGTGCAGCCGCCCCAGCTCCATACGGCGCGAAAGCCGTTCGAGGTCGTAGATGCGGCGAAGTTCCAGGCTGAGAAAATCAATGTGCGTGCCCACTTTTTTACTGAGTGCATAGCGGCGCATCAGCTCGTCGCGGTCCATGATGGGGTGAAGCAGCCGCTCCTTTAAGAGGCGCTTGCCCATGGGAGTGGCGGTCTTGTCGATGAGGCGAAGGAGCGTGTACTCTTCCTTGTCTTTGGAGACGATCCCCAGCTGCTCCGGAGCGCTGTTGCCAAAATACATGTAGCGCCGTCCGGCCAGACGTTTGGGTTTGGAGAGTTTCTGCACGATGTTAAAGTCGTGGCTGATGATAAAGTCGATCAGTACGGCCAGGGATTCGCTGGTCAGAGGCGAACGCTCGAGGTCAAGGTACTCGATGGGAGAAAGCAGCGATTCGATCCGGTAGACCTCTTTAAACAGCTCGTTCTGGTAGGCGAGCTTGACCCCTTTTTTGTTCATGACGTAGTTGTAGTGGGTGTCGATCTCGAGGTAGCGGATGACCTCCTGCTTGTTCAGCTTCTCGTGGGCGAAGGTGAGCACTACCTCCTTGGTGCGGTTTGCGGAGAGGAGGTTAAAGACCTCATCCAGAGCATAGGTCTTGTCTTCGCTGCTGCCGTGGCTTTCAAACATCACCGTCTTGCCCGTGGTGACGTCGATGGCGGAGTAGCCCACGGAGTAGATGCCGTTGTTTTGATCGATGAGAAGCGAGGTCAGGTAGTTGTCGTCCCGGTCCTGGACGAAATCGAAGTTGGTTCCGGGGGAGATGATGGTGTCGATGTAGCGGGAGACTTTCGGCGGCACGCCCTTTTGGCGTACGAGCACGACGGTGTATTTATCCTCCGCCACGATGCGCCCCAGATAACGTTCCAGCGCCACGGCGGGAACGCCCGCCATGTTGGGGTTTTTGACGGAGTTTTCGAGGATGGTTGGATTTTCGGGTGAGCTGAATGTTGAGAACCTCGGCGATCTCCTTGGCTTTGCCCAGCTTCAGCGCTTCGTTGTCCACCTCGTAGACCTCGAAAAACGTCCCCACCTCCATGAGCACGACGGTGTTCTCGCCGTACTTGGCCTCGTAGTGCTTTTGCAGGTCAAAATAGATCTCCGTCAGGAGCTTTTTTTTGTCATTGAGAAGGGCGTCTACTTCACTTAAGGCCATCGAAATCCCGCGTTATTTTTGTTTTGATTATACAAAAAGGCGGCTGTCACCCCATAACCGTAATGCAATCCTCACCCTTGGGTACCAGGCACAAAAACTCATAGGCCTCGTCGCCCAGGGTTTCATAGGCGTGGGCAATGTTTCCGGGGATGTAGAGAATATCCCCCGCGCCCGCTTCAAAGACCTGGTCGCCGATGGTCACCTTCGCGCGGCCTTTAAGCACGTACTGTTCGTGCTCGACGCTGTTGGTGTGCAGGGGCATGTGGCCGCCTGCTTCGATCACGAAACAGCGCATGGCAAAGTGTGCCGCATCCTCCGGAGCGATGAGCATCTTCATGCTGACCCCCTGGCCCGCCTTTTGGGCTTTGGCTTCGACGGAATTAATTTTTTTATGCATAAACATTGTTTTTCCTTATAATTTTACGTTCTTTTTACACTACTGTTCTACACTGGTGGTTCATGTCTTGCGGAAAGCACATGCAAACCCCTTAACCTCTATGTTCTCAATTCCAGTTACCTTAGTGAACGCATGCTCCCGCACTCCTCTCCTCTCCTCGGAAGGCGGGGGCATGCAGCTTTCCAAAAGCGTGCGGACCCCGGGATTGTGTCCCGATCCCGGGAATCTTTTTAGGCTTTCTCCATCCGGGAGACATTCTCATAGGCGGTGGAAAGTATGGCATAAAGTTCGGCCACCGGCATCTTGATTTTCTCCGTGAGCTTCTGGATTTTCGTAAAATCCCCCTGCTCCACCACTTTGACAATCACCAGCAGTTTGGAAAAAAGCCCCTCTTTGCGCAGCAGCGCCCCCTCGATCTCCGGATCAAAACGGATCCCTTCGAATACCTCGCTGAGCGGAACCCCAAAAACCGTATCGATCATGGAGAGCACGCCGCACAGGTGCGCCTTTTCGCACACCTCTTTGCCCAGCTTGTAGCGTTTGCACAGCAGGGTCATCAGCTCCGCCCGGAGCAAAATCGCATCAATCAAGATACTCATGTCCCGGCGGTCCCGCAGGCAGTCACCGTACATAAACAGCGTAAGCCACTGCGCCAGAGGCAGACGACCGAGCATGTTGATCGCCTGGGCAATCGACTTGACCTCGTTTTTGAGACTGAATCCGGAGGTGTTGATGTATTTGAGCAGGTTGATCATGAGGTCGGGGTGGGTGTCGAACTCCCGGATAATCGCCTCGATCTCCTTATCAGATTGAAGCATCTGGGTTAGTTTGAGCACCCCCATACGGTTGGGGTCGAGTTTTTTGCCCTCGATAATGACGGGCTTGGCAAAGAAATACCCTTGAAAGTAGCTAAACCCTAGGGACTTGCAGAGTTCGAACTCCTCCAGCGTCTCCACCTTCTCCGCCAGAAACTGCACGTTGTAGTCCTTGAAAAGCGCCAGTTTTTCCTTGAGCACGCTCTTGTCTTTGATCGCCATGAGGTCGATCTTGACAATGGAGATATGGGGCATGAGGGGGAAGAAGTTTTCCATCTGTACCGGTGAAAAATCAAAGTCATCCAGGGCGATGGTGTAGCCCTGGGCTTTAAGCTGCGCCAGGCGCTCCCCCAGGTGAGCATCGACGGGCACGGTTTCCAGCACCTCCAGAACGAACCTCTCCGGAGGTATCCGCCCCACCACGTCGTCCATCAGAAAGCTGCCGTCTACGTTGATGAAGGCCTTGGCCTCGCCCACCAGACGGGAAAGGCCGAAGGTGTTGAGCACCTCGCTGAGAACCTTGGACGTGGCCAGGCGGTCATCCTTGACCCGGGCCATGTTGATCTTGCTGTTGGAGCGAAACAGCAGCTCATAGCCGACCAGCTCCCGGTCTCTGCCCAATATGGGCTGTTTGGCGATCATCGCCCGCGACGTTCCTCCCATTTAGCTCTCTTCCTCCCCCACGTAAAAATCTCCGATTATAAACCTAAAAGCCTTGGATCAACCGAAAACGAATCAGGGTTTCGTCGGCTCCGGAGGTTTCAAAATCTGCCTGTTCACCTTCCAAAACCAACTGGGTGGATTCCTTTTTATACCGGATATCCGCGTACCAGCTCGTGTAGTCCCCCAAAGAGAGCGCCACCGTTTCGTAACGAACCCGGTTGTGGTTGATCTGCAGCGACAGCCCCTTGGAACCCTCCAGTTTCAGCCGCAGCGAGAGGGTCTTGGGCGAATCCATCTGGGTCTGGGCCATGTGGAGCAGGTTTTGGGTAAAGAGCTCCGCACGGCCCCCGTACATCCGCCCCAGACCGTCAGCGCCCCGGTTGGTGCCGTAAGCCGCCAGCAACCCGGCCCCCTCATACCAAAAACCGATCCGGCCCGCCAGGTAGTCGATGTCGTCACCCCCTTCCATGCGGAAGGCATTCAGCCCTTCGCCCCCGTTTTCGTAGGTGTGAATCCCCTGCATACCGGCCAGCAGGTACCATCCGGAGCCCACCTGCCACGAGCCGTCGGCCTGGGCATAGAGGGCGTCAAAAAGGCCCTTGGCCCGATACGCGTAGAGTTTGTGGCTTATTCCGTACCAAGGCGGTGCTTCCCAGCCCAGATAGTCCACGCCGTTTTCCATGGCTCCGGAGGGGGTTTCGGTCTCAAAATAGCCCTCAATGGCAGGGCGCATCTGGCTGACGTGGCCCAGGCGCACGATCCAGTCGCCACGGTGCTCATAGGCCGCCGCGCCGTAAACGTCGGGGAGATAATCGGTAGCATCGTCGTTGAGCAGCGGGGTTTTGATCAGTTGGCGGCCGATCGTAAGGTAGTGCGCGCCGTCTTGCATCCGGAGGTAGCCCTGGGTCATGGCGGAAAGGCTGCGGCCCTCCGCATCGCTCAGGCTCCCCCGCTCCGGATACTCCGAGCCCTCCAACACATCGGCGGCCACCATCTCCAGCCCCAGGCCCAGTCCCGTCTCGCCCATCGCCTCCATCCCGAGCCGTCCGCCCAAAAGGCCGGTTTTGCTCTCCAACAACGGGTTTTCGTGGCTGACCTGTTCACCCAGTAAAAAGAGCTCGCCCCAATACCGGGGAGCCTGGGTTTCTGCGAAAAGTGGCAGCAGGGTCAGCGAAAGGAGCAACACCATACGCATCAGGCCTCCTCCTCGCAGACGTTTTCTTCTCCGCTGATGCGCTTGAGCTCCTTGCAGCTAAAGCCTGCTTCCAGCCGTGCCGGGGCGTTGATAAACTCTTTTTTCTTGCTGCTGCCGGGGAGCACTGCTTCGATCAGGTCAAAGTAGATGCTTTCGTCTTTTCCCTCTTGAAGGCAGGCGTATTTAAACCAGCGGTCGCCCTTTTTGACGTGGTCAATCTCCTCGTCCAGAATCACCTGCAGCGCCTCGACGATTTCCAAGGAAAGTTCATCGCCCACCTGGCGCAGGCGCTCCATCATACGGGGGTTGGCATCGAGTCCGCCCGCTTCGAGGTAGCGGGGCACGGCGGCCATGCGGGCCAGGAGCGTGGGGGATTTTTGCGACGCTTCAAAGAGCGAGAGGTGCACGGGGTAATCACCATAGGTCGTGCCGGTCTTGGCCATCAGGCTCTCCAGCATCCGGAAGTGGCGCACCTCATCCTCCGCCACGACGATCCAGTCGCGGTAAAAATCCTCCGGAAGGTTTCTAAAGCGGTAGGCCGCGTCCAGCGCCAGGTCGATGGCGCTGTATTCGATATGGGCGATGGCGTGGAGAAAAATTCCCTTGCCCTGTACGCTGGCCAGATTGGTGCGGCGCTTGACCGCAAAGGGGCTGACCGCCTCGCAAAAATCGGCGCAGGAGGGGCGGTCAAAGTTTTTTGGCGGGGTCGATTCGTGAAAGTCATACGCTCCGGCCTGCAATGCGGCCAGGATCTCTTCCGTCAATCTCAGCTTGCTCTCCTTATCTGCCAGCAGAGCCGCTTCGCACTCGGCAAAAAAGTCGCGGCTCACAGCCCGTGCCCCCAGTTGTGCATCTTTTTGGCTGTCAGCAGGTAGCGCGGCGACTGCATGTCGATGCGGTTGACCGCTACGTACTGGGTGGCGTCCAGCAGGGCCTCCAGCGCGGCCTGGTCTTCGACACCGTCGTGGCATAAAATAAGCAGGTTGCCGGAGTTTTCCAGGGAGTGGAAACAGCTTCGCAAAAGCCTCTCCGGATCGGCGATGCGGGCCATGAGGTCGGTGATAACCACCGCTTCGTACTCCCTGGCGGGGACGTTGATGGGGTGGTCGTAATCATCCAGCACCGTCAGCGACACATTGCCCAGCTGCTCCAAAATCCCCAGCTCCTCCGGAGCGTACTCGATCAGGTCGATGATGCCTCCGGAATCGAGCAGGTGGCGGGAGAGGGGTTCGGTCACCGCGCCCTGACCGCAGCCCACTTCGAGCACACGCAGCGAGGGAAGGGGCTGGATCATCATCAGTACTTCGGTCATGGTCGCTCCTTCCGCTTAAAATGGTCATCATTGTACCCCAAGGGGATTGAAAAACTCCGCTTCGGGGCGTTTTTCTAAGCTCGGCGTGGCACAATGGTTTCCAAATGAATCCCTATTCAGGAGTAGCACCATGAATGAGCTTCGCGTTACCGGAAATATGAAAGTCAAGAATTTTAAAGATCAGTTCCACAAGGCTTTCGGCCTGCACGTGCGGGTCTACGAAGGGGCCGCCCACGCCGACGGCGAAAAGACCCTGGCCGCCATTCGCGCCAAGGACAGCGAAGCCTCCGGAGGAAACCTGGATGTCTACATGAACACCCGTGTGGGAAATCTGGAAAAAAAGATCAAAGAGCAGTTTGGCGTACGGATTCAGATTGCATTGGGAGATGACAGCCGACTGGCTGAAGACGGAGATACCCTGGCAGCCGCCAGAGAGAAATAAGAAGCGCCCCTCCCCAGATACCTGCAGCACACCAGTAACAAAAGCGGGCTGCTGTGTTCCCACCCTGACCCGGTACTTTTAGAACCGGTTGCACAGGTCTAAGGAAGAGCGCTGGAATTATAACAAACTATCCTAAGATTTACAAGGAGCCGCCATGCCCTATTTTACCTATTGGAAAGCCCTCTACATCCTGATTCTGGGCATCGCCCTGGGGGCGGGGATCTTCGCCGGGGCGATGACCGCGCCGGTGGTTTTCCATGCCAACGACTACATCCCCGGAGGCACCCTCAACCACTACCAGATGGGCTCCTTGATGAGCGAGCTCTTTGCCCGGCTCAATATCCTGCTGATTCTCTCCCTTGTGGCGATCCTCATCGAGGAGGTGCGCAAGGTCGTGATGAAGGAGCGAAGCGGCTTTGAGAGCCTCTCGGCCATTGTGATGCTCATCTCCGGAACCCTCTTTGCCTTCTACTACGTTCCGGCCATTCTGGGGCTGCAGGCCCAGGGTCCGGAGGCAACCGTCACGGAGGAGTTTGCCAACCTGCACGACGCATCGGAGCTCTGGTTTAAGGTCTATGCCCTCTTTGCCACCGTCGTCATCGTCAAACGGCTGCTGGCAAAAAACTAGTAGCGGCTTCCCGTCACGGCGCGGATTTTATCGAGGTTCTTGGCCGCAATGGCCCGGGCCTTGTCTGCGCCGCTTTTTAAAATCTCCCGCACCTCATCCGGATGGGCCAGGTAGTGCTCGCGTTTCTCGCGGTACGGCTGGAAATAATCCCAGATCACCTCGGCCAGGTAGAGTTTGAAGTGGCCGTAACCCTCCTTGCCCCCCTTGTAGCGCTCCTGCAGATCCAACAGCTCCTGTTGATTTAAAAAGAGCTCCGCAATGGCGTAGATGTTGCAGGTGGTGTAGTCCTTGGGCTCCTCCATGGGGGTCGAGTCGGTGACGATCTGCTTGGCCCGTTTTTCCAGCTCTTTTTTGGTGGTGAAAATGTCGATCGTGTTGCCGTAGGACTTGGACATCTTCGCCCCGTCGATGCCGGGAATGGTCTGGAGGTTTTCGTCGATCTTGAACTCTGGAAGGGTGAGGATTTCGCCGTATTCGTTGTTGAACTTGATGGCGATGTCCCGGGCGATCTCGACGTGCTGGATCTGGTCTTTGCCCACGGGAACGACCTGGGAGTCAAAGAGCAGAATGTCCGCCGCCATCAGCACGGGGTAGCTAAAGAGCCCGTGGTTGGCGGAGATGCCCTTGGCGACCTTGTCTTTGTAGCTGTGGGCGCGTTCGAGCAGTCCCATGGGGGTGAAGTTGGAAAGCACCCAGTAGAGTTCCAGAACCTCCGGAATGTCGCTCTGCACCCAAAACACCGTCTTCTCCGGATCGATGCCTAGAGAAAGGAAGTTGGTGGCGGCATTAAGCGTATTGGCGGCCAGGGCTTTGCCGTCACTGAGGCTGGTCATGGCGTGGTAGTTGGCGATGAAGGCGAAGGCTTCCGTAGTCTCCTGCAGCTCGATGAGGGGTTTCATCATCCCGAAGTAGTTGCCGATGTGCATCTCTCCGGAGGGCTGGATGCCTGAAAGTGTTCGCATAAACGTCCTTTTGCGTGGTGGAAAATTTGACGTAATTTTAGCCAGTTTGCTTTAAGTACCCCGCACCGCCCTTAGGGCGGCCGTATGGGGGCTTAGTAGGTGAGTTGGAGTTTGAGCAGGCCGTTGCTGCCGTCGGAGGTGTAGAAATAGGCGTCGGCGCTATCCGGTGTGGTGGCGTAGGCTTTTCCGGCGGAGGCGTAGTTGGCGACCAGCGCCGGATTGGCCGGATCGGAAACGTCCACCATCATCACCCCGCCACCATAGCTGACATACAAAAAGCTACCATCCGGAGAGAGCTTGATATCCACGGCGGAATCTTCGGAGGTAAGCATGGAAACATTGGCCTCATCCACCGGAGCGGAGCTGTCGGAGACATTGACGATATTGACCCCGTCCGTTCCGCAGGCGACAAAGAGGTAGTTGTCATCCAGGGAGAGGTCCACGCTCTTGGCGTCGGCACAACCGGTATAGGTGGCGTTGACGTCCATGGCCGTTGGGTCGATGGTGCTGATCACCTGAACCCCAGCCGTGCCATACGCCAGATAGGCCAGTTTGTTTCGGCTGTTGAGTACCACGTCGTAGGGGTGTTCATCCATGGCAATCGTGTTGCAGTCCCCTCCGGAGATATTCAGCTCATCCAGCAGTGTGGGTGCTGCCAGGGTGCTGATATCGATGGCATCCAACCCCGCACAGTTGGCGACATAGGCGATGCTTTCGTCGCTGGAGAGGGTCACCTTCCAGGCATATTTTCCCGTCCCCGTATAACCGGTGTTGTAGGTACCGGTCAGTGTCGGGGCAGTGGGAGTGGCCACACTAAGAATATTAAGACCGTCATATCCGGTAGCCACAAAAAGGGTGGCATCATCCGCACTGAGTGCCACCCCTTCGCTGTAGCTGGGCAGGTCCAGGGAACCGATTTGTGTCATAAAGGTCGTGGTGTTGACCGTGTTGATATCAATCACAGAAATGCCGGACAGAGAGTTGGCAAGAAAAGCTTTCGTATCGGTAGAATTCAGCACGACATCCACCACCGCCGGGTTGCTGCCGGTATAGTGCGCCTTTTGGGTAATGGAAGCCGTGGAGTTGACTGCTACCACGATGGATTTGATAATATCCGCATGGCCCACGACCGTGGCCGTAGCCGTAATGGTTGCCGTACCCCCACTGACCGCGCTGACCAGTCCGGAGCTGTTGACGCTGGCAATGGCACTGTTGCTGCTGGCCCAGGTCACGTTATAGACCAGGGTGGATGGGGTGATCGCGGTGGTTAACTGCTGGGTTTGCCCGAAATTCAGGCTGACGGTGGCGGGAGAGACCGTGAGTGTCGGTAGGGCCATGGTAGCAACGCTATAGCTCCTGGTCATGCTGCCGATTGTTAACGAACAACTGAGTGTTTTGCTGTAGTTGGAGGAAGAGGTCATCACGATATAAACGGTGTCTGTATTATCCAGCTCGACGGGAGCTCCGTCAGGCCAGGACACCCCATTGACGTAAAGCGTCGCATTATTGCCACCGTCGTTAAAGATGGCATTCGTAACGGGGGCATCCAGACCGGAGATGGTAATGGTAGCGGACGTATAATCGGTGCTCAAATCCGCATTGGTCTTACTGCCGAAATTAAAGGTGTTGGGAATATTTTCGCTGCCGGTGGTAACGGTAAAAGTACGGGAGATGCCGTCAATAACAAGATACATCGCCGCTACCGTATTGTAGTCGGTACTGGAATGGATACCCGCCGCGATGGTATCGGCAGCGGTCATGGTAGTGGAGGTCCCGACGTTAATCCCATTTTTCACGATCCAGCCGCCGCTGGCCGTAACGGTGACGGTACCGTCGATGCCGCTGACCACTATCGTTGCCGAGACGATATTTGTATCCACAGCCACGTTGGTCTGCTCGGTAATGACAAAGTTTACATTGGAGACGCTACCCACACTGTCGGCCCCGCTGTCACATCCCGAAAAGGCCAATGAGAGAACCAGGGCTATAATTAAAAGATAGATGCGTTTCATGGGCCGACTCCCTGCAATTTTGCAAACATGATGCTTACATCGCTACATCGGCAAAAAAGGGATTTTTTTTAGCGCCCTTTTGCCGCGCTCGCCAGATCCCACATGGGCAGGAAGATGCCTAGGGCCAACAACAGGACCATACCGGCCACTACGATCATGAGCAGCGGCTCGATGATGGTGGTGATGTTGTCGATGATGTTCTGAAAACGCGCCTTGTAGTAATCGGCGATTTTGGAGAGCATGACGTCCAGCTGTCCG
>QKHD01000234.1 GCA_003250175.1 Helicobacteraceae bacterium | reverse complement strand
GAGATCAATCACGTCACAGCCATTGGGATACTCCGGCTGTATCGTTTCACCCGGTTGCAGGGTGTTGATCACCACCTCCGCTCCGGAGAGATCGGTCGTCGCACCCGGGGCGCAGCGCTCTAGGCGGATCTCCCCCTCAAAGGCGTGGCGTTTTAGCATCTGCGCCGTATCCGCCAGCCCTTCAAGATGTTCATCCGCCAGGATCAGCGTCCCGGCTCCGGAGAGCACCGCCGCCAGGGCATAGGCCTTGGCTCTCGGGCTGTTGCCCAAAACCGCCACGCAGCGCTCCTTCACACCAAGTTTTGCACACAGCGCCGACGGTGCCGCCGCAATCCCCTGCAACGCCCCGTCGGTGATGATGACGGCATCGAGGTAGCCCGTGGCTTCTGTGACCGCGTCTTTACGGTCGAGATACTCCAGACACCAGGCCATATGGCTGCTCCGGACGAAGAGGGCGCGGATCGGCTTGGTCTTGATCTGGGTGAGAAAAAAGGGCATATCCTCTTCGCGGATATTGAAGATGGAGCAGAAGGCATCCACACCGTTGCCGTCAAAAAAACGGTTAATCATGTCCGCGTCGCTGCTTTTTTCCAGGGCATCGCCCAGGAGCCCGAAGAGCTCGGTCTGTCGTGTAATCTGATCGGGTCGCATGGCCCCTCCTTAAAATCCTACCAGTTCCCTGGCTTCGGCATCCATCTCCCGGCACCGCGGACAGAAGGGTTCGCCGTCGTTGATGTAGGGCATGCCGCAATCCCCGCACTGGCGCATGAAAAAGCTCGCCAGGCGCTCTCTTTCGGGCTGGATAAAGCGGCTGCGAGCCAAAATGCTCTCCTGGTGCAGGCACGCCGGCTCGCACACCGTATGGCACGACCCGCACCCCACGCAGTGGAGAAAATCAAAAAAGATCGACCCCTTGAGCCGCTCGCCGTGAAGCGCCCCTGTGGGGCAGACCTGGTAGCAGCGGGCGCAGTTGGTACAGGCCGCCTTGTCGATCCGTTTAGCGGTGATAAAGGGGATGGTGGCCGCCGCAAAGTCTTTGCCCTCAGCCGGAATATTGGCCAGGGCGTTGATAAAAAAACGTCTCCGGAAGGGAAGGTGTTTTTCCCGAAGCTGCTCGCCCCTTAGGCCCGCATCCTCCGGCGTGGTAAAGGTTTCGTCCCCTTCCGCCACTTTGGCGTCAAAAGCCTGCTTGGCCCGGAGGGCGTCTTTAACGTTGACCTTGGAGAAAAGCTCCCGTCGCGAGAGGCGCTTGGTGCTCTCCTGCTCCTGGCGCTCCATCTCCAGGGCGACGATACGCTGGCCCACGCCGCTCTGCTCTAAAAAGCGGTTGGCCGTTGCCATAAAACCCTCGATCTGGGGCAGCAGTTTTTCGGCAATCTCGCAGGCGGCGCAGGGGAAAAGATCAAGGGCAAGATCATGCCCGAGCTCCAACGCCAGGCCGATCAGATACTCCGGAGCAAGAGCACCCAGACAGACCTCCATTTCCCTGCAGCCGATGACCTCCGTTTTTTCCGCCACCTGGACGGGAATAAAGGCCTGAAGGGAAAACTCGCCCAGGGAGAAGGCCTCCGTCGGACAGGCCCCCAGACAACCGCCGCAGGCGGTACAAAGACCCGGCGCGTAGGCGATACCCCGCTCTTCAGCGCGCAGCGCTCCGGAGGGGCAGATGTCGACACAGGCACGACAGGCCGCCTGGCGGTTGGTGCTTAGGACGCAGCGGGCGTAATCCAGGCGAAGCCGGGCCATGGCTTAGAGGGTTTCGTTGATGGTTTCGTAATCGGCGAAGAGGAAATCCATCGCCAGATCGGCAAAGTCGCTGTAAAAGGCGGTCTCCGCCTCGGCCTTGACCTGATTTAAAAAGAGCGGCGCCCAGGAGAGCAGGTGCTCTTGCATGAAGCGCTTCTGGATACCCAGCAGCTCCTTGGCGGATTCGGTGTCGTTGTTCTCTTCCGCCTTGCGCTGGCTGTCGACCAGCACGTGCATAAACTCCATCTCGCAGCCGATATGATCCGCCGCCACAGTGCGCGCCTTGACCAGATCGATCTGGAAATGGTACTCCTCGTAAAACTGCACCACGGGGTTGGAGCCGCCGGTGTTCATCATGCCGTCTTCCCGTTTGAAAAAGGACTCATAGGGGGTGAGGTGGAGCAGAAAGAGGTTCGTAAAATCCACGTTGAGCACCTGCTCGATGTAGGTTTTGGGTTCGTTTAAAATGGCGGCTTTCTCCGCCGCCAGGTTGGGCAGCATCTCCAAAAGCTCGTCGTTTTCCAGAATAGTCTTCATGAGCGCCTCGTCGCACTCGTGCATCGTCACCCGTGAAAGCAGGGCGTAAAAATTTAATCGCTGTTGTATTTGGGCCATACGTAATCCTTCCCCAAAGCAGTAGTCGCGTATGGTAGCACAGGGTTTTTGTAATCCGATTGAAGCCCGGGTTTTATGCCGCGAAGTTAAAGGGGAGGCGTGTTAAGTGGTGTCACAAGAGACCTGAAGTACAATCAAACCCAGTTATATAGCAGGAACCGACGGTGTATCAAGAACTTCTAACCCCCAGCGTGCGCAAGCGAACCCTCTTCTTCCTGGTCAACGACCTGATGATTTCGCTCTTTACCTTCTATTTCGCCTACCTGCTCCGCTTTAATTTTGACATTCCCCTGGTCTGGTTTGATAACTTCCTGACCCTTTTTGTCGCCCTGTTTCTTTTTAAGACCCTGGCCCTTTTTTACTTCAACGTCTACAACACCCCCTGGCGTTTTTTCGGTCTTAGAAGCTTCAAGCAGATTATCAAGGCCCACATCGTCGGCTATCTGCTTTTTGTTCTGGTCTTCTGGATTTTTAAGGAGAGCTTTTTCGGTCCCATGCCCCGCTCCGTCGTCATCATCGACATGTTCCTCTCCATCTTTTTCATCGGCAGCCTCCGGGTGGCCAAGCGGGTGCTTTTGGAGAGCAGCCGCAGCGATGGGGCGGCCACGCTGATCATGGGGGCGGATAAAAATGCCGAGATGGCGATCCGCTACATCGACACCCCCGCCAGCGGCCTCTATCCCGTCGCCCTGACCGACACCAACCCCGCCCGGATCGGCTCCGTTATCCACGGCATCCGGGTCTATCCGGAAAAGGACCTTGCCGACCTCATCGACCGCTTTCGGGTGCATACGGTGATCCTCTCCGAAAAACTTCCGCCCGCGGAGCTGGACGCCCTTTTTGAGCGTCTCAAGAGCTACGGCGTCGCCCGCATCAAGCTGATGCAGTTTTTTGAAGGGGACGAGGAGCTGAAGGATATCTCCATCGAAGACCTTCTCGCCCGCAAGCCCAAGGACCTCGACACCGAAGCGATCGGCAATTTTGTCCGGAACAAGTCGGTGATGATTACGGGGGCGGGCGGAAGCATCGGCAGCGAGCTCTGCCGCCAGGCCGTACGCTACGGTGCCAAACGGGTCATTATGGTGGATAACAGCGAGTTTAACCTCTACACCATCACCGACGAGCTGGAAAGTGCCCCCGTCGTACCCAAACTGGCCTCCGTGCTGGACACCAAACGGCTGACACAGATTTTTGAAACGGAACGCCCCCAAATCGTCCTCCACGCCGCCGCGTATAAACACGTCCCCCTCGTGGAAGAGAACATCGACGCTGCGGTGGAGAACAACATCGGCGGCACCAAAAACGTCATGGATCTCAGCATCGCCCACGGTGTGGAGCGCTGCATTCTCATCTCCACGGACAAGGCGGTGCGCCCCACCAATGTCATGGGAGCGACCAAGCGGGCCTGCGAGCTTTACGCCCAGACCGTCGCTCCGGAGCAGACCAAAATCGCCATCGTCCGTTTTGGCAACGTGCTGGGCTCCTCCGGATCGGTTATCCCCAAATTCAAGGCCCAGATCAAAGCGGGCGGGCCGCTGACGGTGACCCATCCGGAGATCACCCGCTACTTTATGCTGATCAGCGAAGCGTGCGAGCTGGTCTTGCAGGCGGCGACGCTGGCGGTGGATAAGGAAGTCTTTGTCCTCGACATGGGCACCCCGGTAAAAATCCGCGACCTGGCGGCCAAGATGCTGATGCTGGCGGGCCGGGAGGATATCGCCATCGAGTACATCGGCCTGCGCCCCGGAGAGAAGCTCTACGAAGAGCTGCTCATCGACGAAAACGACAAAGAGACCCGTTACCGCTCCATCTTCATGGCGCGCCCCTCCCGACCCGATCCGGAGCAGGTGCGGCCGCTTATCGAGCGCCTTTTAAGGGAAGATGATAAGATTACGCTACTCAAAACGCTGATTCCGGAGTTTGACCACCGGCGCGACAACTAATCATTTCAAGGAGCCTTCATGCAGTCCATTTTCAGAGAGTACGACATTCGCGGTATTTTTGAAAAGGAGCTCAATGAAAAAAGCGTCAAGCTGATTGGCTTCTTTCTGGGCAAGCTGATTGCCGGGCGCTTCCCCGACGCCCCCGCCGTCTCCCTGGGCTATGACGCGCGCACCCACTCGCCGGTGCTTAAATCCTGGCTCGCCTGCGGCTTTAACGACGCCGGGGTCAAGGTCTTTGATATCGGCCTCGTGGCGACACCGGTCAACTACTTCTCCGGATACCAGAGCTTCGGCGGCAAGACTCCGGACGCCACGGTCATGATCACCGGCAGCCACAACCCTCCGGAGTACAACGGCTTTAAGATCAGCATCGGCAACGCCCCCTTCTTCGGCGAAGAAATTTACGCCCTGGGCCGGACGATTCAGGCCAACCTGAACCAGACTGTTGGCAGCAACGACACCGTCACCGCCGTAGACGCCAAGAGCCTCTACATCGCCTACCTCACCGAGGCCTTTAAGCACCTCGAAGGCATGAAGGGCCGCTATGTCTTTGACTGCGGCAACGGCGTCGCCGGCGTGGTGCTGGAAGATATCCTCAAAAACCTCCGGATCGATGCGGAGCTGCTCTACAAAGAGCCCGACGGCACCTTCCCCAACCACCACCCCGACCCCAGCGAAGAGCACAACCTGGAAGATGTGAAAAAGGAGCTGGCCAAGGGCTACAACTTTGGCTTCGCCTACGACGGCGACGCCGACCGCATTGCCGTGCTCTCCCCCAAATACAACTTCAAAGGGGACGTGCTGGCCCTCTTTTTTGCCTCCAAGATGCAAAACCCCACCATCATCGGCGAAGTCAAGTGCTCCCAGGTGATGTACGACGAGATCAACAAACGGGGCACGGCCATCATGTACAAAACGGGCCACTCCAACCTCAAGGTCAAAATCCGCGAAACCGATGCCGACCTGGCGGCCGAGGTCTCCGGACACCTCTTTTTTAACGACCGCTACTTTGGTTACGACGACGCCATCTACGCGACCTTCCGGGCGCTGGAATTAATCGCCGAAGGGTTTGATTTTGATGCGGCCTTCGAAGCCCTGCCCAAACTCTACTCCACGGACGAAATGAAAATCCCCACCACGGAAGCGGAAAAATTCGCCATCATCGACCGCCTCAAAGCCAACCTCAAAAATCCCGGCAGCGACTTTCCCGCGATCCGCGAGATTATCGACATCGACGGCGTTCGGGTGATCTTCCAGGACGGCTGGGGGCTGGTGCGTGCCTCCAACACGACACCGGTGCTCGTCACCCGCTTTGAGGCGGTCTCTCCGGAGGCGCTCTCCACCATCCAGAGCGCCCTGGGCGCCCTGATCGAAAAATCCAAATAAGGGGTTAGTATGCGCAGCATTTTTTTATTGGCGGCCCTAGCCGCCCTGCTTTTTGGCCAGGATCTCAAAAAGGCCCTCTCCACTCCGGAGACCCCCTTTTGCAAGGGTGAACTGAGCGTTAAAAAAACCGACGACGCCTACACCGGCCGCTTCACCCTCAAGGTGGAAAAGAGCGACTCTCCGGTGCTGGAACTGCTGGCCGTCGACCCGCTGGCGGGCAATAAAGAGGAGACCATTATCCTCTATGACAACGGCCAAAACGGCGACGAGATCGCCGGAGACGGTATCTACTCCGGAACAACCCTGATCATGCCGGCCAGCAAACGCCGCTACTTTATTAAAAACCGCAACGACAAGTTCAACACCCAGGTGCTCTTCGAGTACGTGCTTTTTAACTGGTAGACGATGGCACAGTTCATATTGCTCGACACCGAAACCACCGGGGTCGAGGAGAAAGACCGCATCTGCCAGCTCGCTTTTTTGGTAGCCGACAAGGGGGGCGTCACCGCCTATGACTCCCTCTGCAAACCGCCCCTGCCCGTCGATTTTCGTGCCATGAGCGTCCACCACATCACCAACGAGATGCTGGAGGGCAAACCGCCCTACGCCGAGTGCGAAGCGGCCCGCAAACTGACGGAGCTTAATTCTCCGGAGAATATTCTCGTCATCCAGAACGCCCCCTTCGACCTGGGCATGCTGGAAAAGGAAGGGGTTGTCTGGAAGGGTCAGCTCATCGATACGCTCCGCTGCATCAAGCACCTCGAACCCCACCACGAGAGCCACGCCCTGCAATACCTCCGCTACGCCCTGGGCTTTTATAAAGAGGAGAAGGCCCTGGCCGATCAGCTGGGGGTAGAGATCAAACCCCACGACGCCCTGAGCGATGTCATCGTGCTCAATTTGCTGATGAAGTATCTGGTGGCTAAGGTCGACCGCAATGTGGCCCGACTGATCGAGCTGACCAAGGCCCCCATTTTGTATGAGTTCATCACCTTCGGGGCCAAATACAAGCGGGGCGTCGACCGTCTGGAGGAGATTGCCAAGACCGACCCCCAGTATCTCGAATGGGCCCTGGCCAAGATGGAGACCCTGGATGAGGATGCCCGCTACAGCATCCGCCACTACCTCTACGGGGCCAACGGCTGATGGCGAAATTTTCCATCCCCTGCGTGATTCTGGCCGGGGGTAAAAGCAGCCGCATGGGGCGGGATAAATCCCTGCTTCCCTTCGAAGGCTACGCCACCCTGGCCGAGTACCAGTACCGCCGGATGCAGGAGCTTTTTGAGACCGTCTACCTCTCCGCCAAAGATCCGGAGAAGTTCGGCTTTGAGGCGACTTGCATCGTGGATGAGACGGCCGAAGGGTTTGCTCCCACCTATGCCCTGGCGGCTATTTTAAGGCAGGTCGAATCCCCGGCCGTTTTTGTCATGGCCGTGGACATGCCCTTTTTAAGTGAAGCGGTCATTTCCCGGCTGCTTTCCTCCTACCGTCCGGAGCTGCCCGCCCTTTTGGCCAAAGAATCGGGGCGCCTGAATCCGCTCTGCGCCGTCTACGCCAAGAGCCTCCTGCCCGCCATTGACGAGGCGATCCGTCAGGACCGCCACAAGCTCCAGGCGATCGCCCTGGATGCGGGAGGTGAAACGGTGGAGATTGACGACGCGTGTGCCTTTACCAACCTCAACCATCCGGAGGAGTACGACGCCGCATGCAGCCGCTAAGTATTGGAATCCTCAGCGACTCCCACCGCACCACCGCGGCCCTGCAGCGCTTTTTGGATCTTCTTAAATCCCGCGGCGCCACCCACCTGCTCCACGCCGGAGATTTTCACACCCCCCAGCACCTCCAGATGCTCCACGATGCGGGGCTGCCCTACGCGGCGGTTTTTGGCAACAACGACGCCATGCTGATCCCCATGGCCGCGACCTGCCGCATCTTTCACGAACCCCACTATTTTTCTATCGAAGGCATCCGTTTCAAGCTGATGCACATGCCCTTTTACCTCGATCCGGAGGATGCGGATATCGTCATCTACGGCCACACCCACCAAGTCAAATTTCAGTATAATGAAGGTGTTTTGGTGATCAATCCCGGCGAAGTCTGCGCCCGGGACACGGGACGCTACGAAGCGGTTTTGCTCGATATTTTCCCGGATCGATACCGGGTCTGTCGCCTCTTTTTTTTAGACGACGACACCCTGAATGAAGAAATTACGGAGTTTATACGTTAATGTCCAAAAAGATTTTCCTCTGCGCCATCTGCAACATCTCCAGCGGAAGCTGCAACGAAGACTGCAAGTTCTGCACCCAGTCCGTACGCTTTAAAGCCGATATTCCCCGCTACCTGACCAAACCGATCGATCAGATCGTCGAAGAGGCCAAGGTGGCGCGGGCCAACGGTGCCCACGGATTTTGTCTGGTAACGGCCGGCAAGGGGATGGATGACAAGAAAGAGGCCTTTGTGATCGCAGCCTGTCAGGCGGTCAAGGCGGTGGTTCCGGATATTCTGGTCATCGCCTGCAACGGCACCGCCAGCCTGGAACAGCTTCAGCGCCTTAAAGCCGCCGGAGTGGACGCCTATAACCACAACCTGGAAACCAGCCGCGATTATTACGAAAAAATCTGCACCACCCACGACTGGGACGACCGTCTGCAAACCTGCAAAAACGCCAAGGAAGCGGGGCTCTTTCTCATCAGCGGCGGGATTTTCGGCATGGGCGAGAGCGAAGCGGACCGCCAGTCCTTTTTGGAAACCGTCGCCTCCCTCAGCCCCATGTCCGTACCGGTAAACTTCTTTCACCCCAACCCGGCCCTGCCCCTGGAAAATAATCTCACCTCCATCGACGAAGCCTTTGCCATTATCCGCAAAGCCAAGGCGATGCTTCCGGAATCCCGTATCATGATTGCCGGGGGCCGTGAGATCACCTTTGGCGACCGCCAGCATGAAATATTTGACGCCGGTGCCGACGCCATTGTCATCGGTAACTACCTCACCACCTCCGGAGAGTCTCCGGAGCGGGATTTTGAGATGATCAAGAAGGCCGGCTGTGTCATTGCCGAAGAGTGCCATGAGTGAGTATATTCTCCTCATCATCACCCTCTCGGCCATTCTCGCCCTCTCGCCGTTTCTAGCCCAGGTTACGCGCTTTCCCACCACCGTCATCGAAGTGGTTTTGGGCAGCCTCGCTGCCTTTGTGGGGCTGGTGCACCACAACGAATTTTTTACCATCGTGGCGGAAGTGGGCTTTTTGTACCTCATGTTTCTGGCCGGTCTGGAGATTAACCTCAAAGAGCT
>QKHD01000283.1 GCA_003250175.1 Helicobacteraceae bacterium | reverse complement strand
GATTATGTTTGCGGCGACCTCCGGAGCGTATTCAGTAGCTAAGACGGTGGAGCATGATCCAAGGATCCCCCGTCTGGCTCTCAACGGTACGACCTTCCATCTGGAAACCTTCGGAAATCCGGAGAACCCCGTGGTCATCGTCGTTCACGGCGGTCCGGGGTGGGATTATAAAACGTTGTTGCCTCTGCGGGCGCTTGCGGATGAATTTTATGTTGTCTTTTACGATCAAAGGGATACCGGCCTTTCTGCACGTGTAGATGCCAAAACGTTGACGCTGGATAGTTATTTGAACGATCTTGATGCCATGGTGGAGCATTTTGGCATGGGAGAGAAGGTGAGTCTGGTAGGGCACTCCTGGGGGGCGATGCTGGTCTCAGGCTATCTGGGGCGGTATCCCGGGAAACTCTCCCATGCGGTACTGGCAGAGCCCGGTTTTCTAACAACGGAGATGATCAAAGAAGCAGGTATCGCCTTTGGTCCAAAGATGGAGGTCGATTTTTTGCTGCATGCATCCAAGGTCTGGTTTGAAACCCTGCATATCAGCGATGATGACCCACGGGCACGGGGAGATTATTTTATCGTCAATGTCGCTCCCTATGCCAATCTGGAATACTACTGCAACAATGAACTTCCGGATTCGGCCACGGATGTCTTTCGCGGAAGCGGAAGTTCGTCTCAGAATGTTATGAATCTGATCATGAATGCCGAGGGCAATCCGGAGGTTGATCTGGTGAGCGGTGTAGAGCGTTTCGATAACAAAGTGCTCTTTTTGGCGTCAGAGTGCAACCGGATGATCGGTGAAGCCTATCAAAAGAAACAGATGAAGTATTTTAAGCATGCCGAGCTGCAGATAGTAAGAAAGAGCGGGCATATGATGTTTGCGGAACAACCCGAGGCAACGATTGCCCTGGTGCGGACCTACCTGCACGAGTAGCTTATTTGTACTGCGGCCCCATGTATTTGATGAATTCCAAAAGCAGGCGTTTATCAAAGTGGCTGGCCATATCCTTGGTCATGAGCGCTAGGGTTTCGAAGGAGGTAAAGGCGTCGCGGTAGGGTTTTTTGCTGGTGACGGCGTCGTAGACGTCGGCGATGGAGAGAATCTGGGCAAAGAGGGGAATCTCGTCGCCCACCAGGCGATCGGGGTAGCCCGTACCGTCAAAGCACTCGTGGTGGTGTTTGACCGCGTCGAGCACTTTTTTGTCCATCTCCGTGTGGGAGCGGAGGATAAAGCTGCTGTATTTGGCGTGTTTTTTAATGCTTTCAAACTCATCCGTATCGAGCAGGCCGTTTTTCTCGATCACCTGCTTTTCAACACAGCTCTTGCCGATGTCGTGGAAGATACCGGCGTAGCCTAAGCGCAGCAGGTCGTCGCGCTCCAGCCCCAGGTGGAGCCCGAAACCGATGGCGAAAACCGCCACGTCAAAGGAGTGAACGGGCAGGTGGTACTCGGCCACGCTGGTCTCCGTCAGGGCCTTGATGGCGCCGTTATCGGTGTGGATCAGATCGACCAGATGGTCAACCACACCCTTGGCGCGGTTGTAGCTCCAGCTGCATTTGGGGTCATCGATGAGGTTTTCCATGGCGTCGGTGGCGTGGGTGTGGAGTTTGTGGGCTTTTTTCTCGACGCTGTCGGTTTCATCCAGAATCAGCGGCGGGGTATTTTTCTGCAGATAGGCCTTAAAAAGCGCCCAGTGGTCTTTTTGGATCATCAGCTTGGGGTAGCCCTGTTTAAAGACCTTGCCCTGTGCGTCGACATCAAAGGGTTGGCCCTTGGCCAGCAGGCGGGAGACGCCGCCCTCTTTGTTGGCCATGTAGACGGGAAAATCTACCGGAACATTGGCCAGTAGTTTTTTAAGGGGAAGTTCCTTGAGTCTGGGGGCGGCGGGGCGCACGGCCTCTTGCTTGACGGCATCTTTAAAGACCTTGGCCTGATGGCCCGGTTCGATAAAGCCGCTGTTTTTTCGCAGCTGCTTGAGGTAGAGCTGGTATTTGCTTTTGTCACGGGAAGCGATGTAGAGGGTGGCGACGGATTTTCGGTCCAGCAGGGCCTTGAGGGATTCGGTGTAGGGGGTGTCGGCCTGGAGGAGCTTTTTGTATTGCTTGTCGCGGTTGCGGTAGTAGAGGTTAAAGGCGATGGGCTGATTGGGAACCAAGGTATCACACGCGATGGAAAGCAGGGTAGGTTGGGTGCCGTTTGACATACCGATGGCCATGGCATGATCCTTATAAGAAAGGTTGCGAGAAATTATTAGTAAAGATAATAAAGCCCAAATGTGGCTTTTTTGTGTCTTTTAGATTTCTTTCCGGAGACGAAATCAAGCTTGTGTATAATGCGCCCATGTTACGCTGGATATGGATACTTTTATCGGTCTCACTGTTGTATGCCCAGGAGCGTTACGAGCCGCTCTACGAGAAGCTTCGCAAGAAGGGTATGAGCAAGGATGAGATCGGGCGCATCTTTGCCTCGCAAAAGGCGGAAATCGTCGATGCGAAGACCCTGGAGATGATGGCGCCTTTGAGCAAAATCCCCCACCTAAGGGAGCGGGAGCGGGCCGCCACGGAGCGACTCTTGGGCGAGATTCACTACCTCACCCGCCACCTTACCCGCTACCAGGCTACGTACGAGCTGGCCGAGGCGCGCTACGGGGTCAACCGGGAGATCATTGCCGCACTCTTGCAGAAAGAGACGGCCCTGGGCACCTTCACCCGGTTTAAGCACGATGCCTTTGTCGTCTACAACACCATTCTGGGGCATCTGAGCATGCCCGAAAACCCCACCGAGCGCGAGCGTCGCCGCACGGAACGCCTCTGGCGCGGGGCGGAGCAGAACCTGGCGGCGCTGATTCTCTATTACCACAAGCGTGGGATTGACGTGACGCAGACGGATATCCCTTCCAGCTATGCCGGGGCGATGGGGATTCCCCAGTTTACGCCGTGGCTATTGGAAGAGGCGGTTTCGGCGGACGGCGGCATGGCGGATCTGATGAAGATGGAAGATGCGATCCTCTCCGTGGCCCATCTGTTGCGGCACCGGCTCAAATGGCCAAACGAGTTGATCGATTTTAAAAAGCTGGAGAGTCTGGAAGAGCTGAATAAGGCGTGGGTCACCTTTGACAGCGGGTCGGCCAATATCGTCTACGGCCGCAATCTCGAGGGGATGCCGATCCCCAATTTCAGCCAGGAGCACAAGGATGACGGCACCATCACCTATCTGGTGCCCTATCTCAAGTCGCTTATGGGGTACAACTACTCCTCCGACTATGCCCTGGGAATCGTACGGATCGCCCGGGCGTCGTGGCTGAAGTCAGAGCGCCGGTAGTTCCAGTCTGGCATTGAGCGTGCCGAAGCTGTTGCCGACCTTGACGTCGCCATAGAGCTCCGGAGCGTTGGCGGGTTCGATAAAGCAGGCCGCCTCCGGATCGTAATATTTGTACTCGTAATCGCCGGCGGGGAGGGTGAGCTTGATGCTCTTGAATTTTTTATTGCGCCCCTTGGTCAGGGTGTAGGTTTCGTCGGCCTGGGGGTTCCAGCCGTTGAAGGAGCCCAGCAGTTTGATGCTGCCCGCATCGCATTGGAAACTCTCCGGAGAGAATGTCACCTCATACTCTTTGTTGCGTACTTTCTTTTTAATCGACGTGTGCATGGTAGAGCCTTATGGTGTGGGGTAAGAACCGGAAAATTCTATTATGCCACCAAAAGGTTGGTTTTTAAATTACTTAATCGGCCATCTCTACGGAGCCCTTTGGCAGCAGCACCCAGAGGCTCCCTTGCTCTTTCATGATCCCCGCGAAATCCTCCGCCTCCTTGCCAAAGCCCCAGAAGTAATCGGCCCGGATGGTGCCCTTGATGGCACCGCCCCGGTCCTGGGCGAAAACCAGACGCTGGATCGCGTCTTTGGTGGCGGGGTTTTTGGTGGCGATAAAGACGGGGCAGCCCAGGGGAATGTAGCGGGTGTCCACGGCGATGCTGCGCTGCGGGGTCAGTTCGATCCCCAGGCTGCCCGTGGCCTTGACGGTGGTTTCGCGGAAGAAGATAAAGCTGGGGTTGTAATCAAGGTACTCCTGCTTTTTGGGATTATCCGTGAGGAACTTTTTCATTCCCTGCAGGCTGCCCTGTCCGGAGGTGATCACCCCTTCGGCGATCAGCTTTTTCCCCAATGATCGGTACTTGTAACCGTTTTGATCCTCGTAGCCGACGTTAATGATCTCTCCGGAACGCAGCTTAATGCGTCCGGAGCCCTGGACATGGAGAAAAAAGAGGTCGATGTCGTCGTCGACGTAGCAGATGATCTCGGCCAGATTGTTGATCCTGCCGATCTCTTCGCGGGTGTAGTAGGGCACGATCTTATTGCCCTGAATCCGCCCCCGCAGGCGGTAGTCCGCCAGCTCCGGATACATCCCCTCCAGCCGCACCTGCACCAGGTCGGTGGGGCGTTTGTAGACCGGGTAGCGGAAACGGGACGTTTTGGTGCGGCTGCCCTCTAAGAGCGGTTCGTAATAGCCCGTGATGGTGCCCGTGTCGCTGCCGTCGTCGTTGTAGAGTTTATAGGGGGTAAAGTGGGTTTCGAAAAAGCGTTTGGGGTCGGTGGCGGTTTTGAGGTCTTTGCAGGTCTGGATAAAGAGCGGATCGTTATAGAGGGTCTTCTCGCAGGAGGTTTTAAAGACCTGGAAGGACTCGGCGAAGTTGTCGTTGTTCCAGCCGTCGATCATGCGCCATTCGTAGGCTTTGAGGTTGGCCTGGGAGACGGATTCGAGTTTGACGATGTCGAGTTTTGCCAGATCGTAGGTGTCATCCAGAGCCGTTTTGCCCGCGCAGCCGCCAAGAAGCCAGATAAACGCCGGAAGGGTGAGCCAATAGAGTTTCAAAACATTTACCTTTTTTGGATAAAATCCGGACACTACGTTATGAATTGGAAACACTCAAATGGAATCCGCACTGTCCTATATGATCGCTTTTTACACATTATACCTGATTATCCGGCTCTACATCGCCCTGATGCAGGTGGGCTACGTCAAGCAGGCCAAGTACCAAGAGCCTGTTTTGCTCCACCCCGCCGCCTACATGAAAGCCGCCGACTACGAGGCGACCAAACAACGCCTCTCCATGCTCTCCGCGCTGATGGAGTACGTGCTCTTTTTCTTCTGGGTGACCGCCGGGTTTAGCTGGCTGGGCGGCCTTTTGGAAGGGTTCTCGGGCATCACCTTTGCGGTGCTCTTTGTCAACGGCGTGATCGTGGTCAACTACCTCGTCGGCCTGCCTTTGGATCTTTACGAGAAGTTCGTCATCGACGCCCGCTACGGCTTTAACAAAAGCACCTTCGGCCTCTTTGTGCTCGACAGCATCAAGCAGGGTGTACTAACCCTGATCTTCGGCTCGCTCATCATCGCCGCGGTGGCCTATTTTGTGGAGCACTTCAGCGCGTGGTGGCTGATCAGCTTTGTCTTTGTATTTGCGGTGATTATCCTCATTAACATGATCTACCCGACCCTGATCGCCCCCATCTTTAACACGTTCACGCCCCTGCAAAATCCGGAGCTCAATCAAAAGATCGAAGCGCTTTTAAAGAGCGTGGGCTTTAAGAGCAGCGGGGTCTTTACCATCGACGCCAGCAAGCGCGACAGCCGCCTGAACGCCTATTTCGGCGGTCTGGGCAGCACCAAGCGCGTGGTGCTCTTTGACACCCTGGTAGAAAAACTGAGCCACAACGAGCTGCTGGCCGTCCTCGGCCACGAGCTGGGCCACTTCAAACACGGCGACATCTACAAGGGAATCGCCGTCAGCGGCACGATGATGCTGATCCTCTTCGCGGTGCTGGGCAACCTTCCGGAGGATCTCTTCTTGCAGATGGGAGTCATGCAAAACGGCGGCAGCCTGATCGCGCTCTTTTTGCTGATCGCCTCGCCCCTGCTGTTTGTGCTGCTCCCTTTTGTCAACTACATCAGCCGTAAAAACGAGTTCGCGGCGGACCGTTTCGGCAGCGAACTGCAAAGTGCCGACGACCTCAAACGGGCCCTCATCAAGCTGATGAACGAAAACAAGAAGTTCCCCAAGTCGCACCCGCTGTTCGTACTCTTTTACTACTCCCATCCTTCGGTGCTGGAGCGCATCGAGGCCATGGGCGGCATGCCCAATGAAATGGACGAAACTGCCAAGGCGGTGGAGGAGAAGATTCAGGGGATCGAGTTTAATATTTTCGAGACCTTAGGTGTGGAGAAACACGATGGAAATCAATGAACTCAAAGAGCTGATCGACTACGGCACCCTGGGGGTGCTGGGGCTGATGGGCTTTGTGGCGCTGCTTTTCTCCCTGGAGCGGGTCTTTAGCTACCGTAGCCTGGACCTTGCCGGATTCGCCTCCAAAAAACGGCTCCAGATCGCCCTGACGCGCAACCTCACCATGATCGCCACCATCGGCTCCAACGCTCCCTATGTGGGCCTGCTGGGCACAGTCGGGGGGATCATGATCACCTTTTACGGCATCGGCCAGGACGGTCTGAGCGAAACCAAGGACATCATGATCGGCCTGGCGCTGGCCCTGAAGGCGACGGCGCTGGGGCTTTTCGTGGCGATTCCTTCCATGATCTTTTACAACCTGCTGGTACGCAAGGCCGAGGTGCTGGAGACGGAGTGGGAGATTTTAAAAGAGGGGCAGGGTGAAGACCAAGAAGTTTGACAGCATCAATGTCGTGCCTTTTATCGACATCATGCTGGTGCTGCTCACCATCGTTCTGACCACGGCGACCTTTATCGCCCAGGGCAAGATCAAGGTCGCCCTTCCGGAGGCGAAGAACACCCAGAGCCAGACGGAGAAGAAAAACCTCATTGTAGCCATCAAAGAGGACGGCACCCTCTTTGCCGGAGATGAAAAGGTCACCCTAGCCCAACTGGAAAAAAAGATCGAAGCCCTTGGCAAAAGCGACCTGGTCGTCATCAAAAGCGACAAAAAGGCGAGTTTCGAAGATTTTGTGCAGGTGATCGACCTGCTCAAATCCAAAAAGCATGATAACCTGGCGATAGCCACAACCAAAAAGGCGGATTAATCGATGGAAAAACGGGTCAGAGCCTTCTGCACGGCAGAAAAATACGACAGCGACGAACTCTACGGGGCGCTCAGCAACAACCACAAAGTCACCCTGATCAAAGACGCCATCGCCGTCGACCGCGACGGCACCTACGCCTTTATCTTCAACTACGGCGTCACCGTGCTCTGGGGCTACGACTACGAGGAGGAGAAACGCCTCATCGATACGGTATCCGACTACGCGATCAAACCCCTGGCCGAACGGGTCAGCGAAGAGATGCGCTACGCCATCGGCGCGGCGGAGATGAGCGTGCGGCACGACAAGATCGACCTGCCCGAAAACTCGCTGCTCATGATGCTGGCCGTTAGCCACGCCCTGGCCCAGTCGACCAAGCTGGCACAGTTTGAAACGTCGTTGCAGGAGATGATCGAAGCGACGGAGTACATCCCCCAGACCCTGGCCAAAACGGGTCTGATCCCCCTCAACCGCCGCAAGATCGCCAAGGAACGCGGACGGCTCTACCTGGAAAAATCAGGGATCATGCTGCAGTTTGGCCTGCTGGATACGCCGGAGTTTATCTGGGAGTATCCGGAGCTGGAGAGCTACTACCACAATGTCGCCCGCTACCTGGAGGTCGCCCCCCGCATCGAGGCGATGGGTAAAAAGCTGGAGATCATCCAGGAGCTCTTAGAGATGCTGGCGGATGAGCAAAACCACAAGCACTCCAGCCTGCTGGAGTGGATCATCATCGTGCTGATCGCCTTTGAGATCGTACTCTTCTTTTTTGATTAGGGGGAGTAGGTGAAGTTTGTCATCGACCTGATCGAAGACCTGCGTAACGCCATCGGCAACCATCCGGAGTTTATCCTTGGTGCGGTGGCGGTGCAAAAGGAGCCCGACAGCCAGGGCAATGCCCTGCTGGCCTGGGGCAAGGGGATTGTCAGAGCCAGCGTCAATGAGGCCAACGAACGGCTGGATCTCTACGTAGGCGATGCCGCCCCCATGAAGACCGCCATGCTGATCGAACTACTCGACAGCATGCCCAATGAACAGATGATGTTCGAAATCTACCTCAGCCGCCCCGACGCTCCGGAGCAGGCGAACGCGCCACTTTTGGGTTTTTCCGAAGATATGAACGCCCGCCAGTACATGCTGCTGATCGAAGAGGCCTAGCGTCGGATACCCTCTAAAATCGTGTTAAAGCCCATGGCAAAAATGGTGTCGACGTTCTCCTGCAAAAAGAGGTGACCGTCAATAATCAGAACTGTCAGACCGTGGATCATGGACCAGATGACCATGGACTGCAAGGTGGCGTCTTCGTGTTTAAACAGCCCTTCATCCTGCGCCTGCTTGACCAGGGCCACAAGAATCAAAAAGGCATCGGAATCGCTCGCCTCTTCCGGGTTAAAGACCCCGTCCCTATCACACGCCTCTTCCCGCTCGACCATCACTTTTCTACCAAACAGCACCCGAAAGAGGGCGGTGTTTTGCATACCAAAATGCAAGTAGGCCAGCCCCAAACGCCGGATACGTTCGACGGTATCGATCTCACCATCTTGATAAACGGCTAAAAACGCCTCCCCCAGCCGATCAAATCCGGATTTGACCGCAGCCTGAATGAGGGCTTCTTTGGATGCAAAGTGGCGGTACAGCGCCGTGCGGGACGTCCCCAGGCGGGTGGCCAGCTCCCGCATGGTCACCTTGGAAATGTCCTCTTCGCAGATTAGCTCCAGCGTAGTCGTGATCAGGGCTTCTTTGAGGTTTCCGTGGTGGTAGGTGTCGGTTTTTTTTCGCGTCTTTTCTTTCATGGCGTCATTTTAGCATACTTGTTAACACACAATGTTGACATTGTTAACATTGTGTGTTAACATGCTCGAAATCAAAAAGGAGCAAGCGTGATAAAACAGACAGCAATCGTACTGATCCTGGCCGGATCGGTTTTTGGGATGAGCGCCTACGACGTGGCCAAAAAAAACGAACAAAGCACCTCCGGATTCGGTGATTCGGTGGC
>QKHD01000263.1 GCA_003250175.1 Helicobacteraceae bacterium | reverse complement strand
TAAGGCCGGAGAAATTCTGGCCATTGAGAAAGATTACGTACTTGTCGGTTGCTTAGAGGGGAGTCTCCGGATCGAGACGCTCCAGGCGCCGTCCAAAAATCCCACCGACGCCCCCAGCTATCTTCGGGGCAAAAGGCTGAGCGTTGGAGATATTCTCTCATAAGATTCTGGACTCCACCCAGCTGGAGGCCAAACGACTGTTGAAAAACGGCACCAAACCGCCATTTGCGGTGGTTGCCGACCTGCAATCCGGAGGTCTGGGAAGCCGGGACAACCGCTGGGAAAGCGGGGAGGGGAATCTCTTTCTATCCTTTGCCATTATGCGCTCCGCACTTCCGGAGGACCTGCCCCTTTCTTCCGCATCGATCTACTTTGGTTATCTCATGAAAGAGGTCTTGGAAGAGATGGGTTCAGCCGTCTGGCTCAAATGGCCCAACGACCTCTATCTGGGTGACGCCAAAGTGGGCGGTTTGATCACCCATGCTGTTGGGGACATACTGGTCTGCGGCATAGGATTAAACCTGGTTTCGCACGAAAATTTCACGCCGGTCGATGTGAAAATCAGCCGTGAAGATTTAATAAAAACTTATTTTTTCAAGTTGGAAAAATACCCCGAATGGAAGAAAATATTTAGTAAGTTTAGGATAGAATTTTTCAAAAGCAAGGGCTCGAAGGCGCATGTCGAGGGGGAAAAACTCTCTCTGGAAAACGCCTTGTTGCAGGACGACGGATCCTTGATAATCAACGGAAAGAGAGTGTTTAGTTTACGATGAGCGAGATTATTACCATTGCCAACCAAAAGGGTGGCGTAGGCAAAACAACCACAGCAGTCAATCTTGCGGCATCCCTGGCCGTAGCGGAGAAAAAGGTTCTTCTTATCGATGCGGATCCCCAGGCCAACGCTACCACACACTACGGGTTTCACCGTAATGATTACGAGTACAACATCTACCACGCACTCACCGGTATCAAGAAACTTTCCGACGTAGTCTTGCAGACCTCCGTGGCTAATCTGGATATCGTACCCTCCAACATCGGTCTGGTCGGGGTAGAAAAAGAGTTTTATGATAAAGATGTCGAATCCCGCGAGCTGGTTTTGAAAAAACAGATCAAAACCATTCAGAGCAAGTATGACTACATCATCATCGACTCTCCGCCCGCACTGGGCCTGATCACGATCAACGCCCTGGGTGCCTCCAACTCCGTCATTATCCCGATCCAGTGCGAATTTTTTGCCCTGGAAGGTCTGGCGCAGCTGCTCAACACCATCAAGCTGATCAAAAAAACGATCAACCCCAAGCTTAACATCAAGGGCTTCCTACCCACGATGTACTCTTCGGCCAATAACCTCTCCAAGCAGGTCTATGCCGATCTGATGCAGCACTTTAAAAACAAACTCTTTACCCTTAAAGAGGATGCGATCAGCGAAGAGGATTTCATCTATATTCCCCGAAATGTCAAGCTGGCGGAAAGCCCCAGCTTCGGCAAACCGGTTATTATGTACGATGTCAAATCCATCGGTTCCATCGCCTATCAAAATCTGGCAGGTGCCATCGTAGGAGCGCGTGTTGGCTAAGCTCAAACTGGGCCGAGGCATCGGCGCGATCTTGGAAGAGGTGGAATCCGCCTACGCCAACGATATCAAAAGCGGTGCGGAAACCATCACCGAAATCGATATTGACAACATCAAGCCTAATCCCTACCAGCCGCGAAAGAAATTTGACGAAGAGAAGCTCAAAGAGCTCTCCGACTCCATTGCGGAGCATGGACTGCTTCAGCCTATCGTCGTCATCAAAAAGAAAAACAACTATATCCTGATCGCCGGCGAGCGCCGCATGCGCGCCAGCAAACTGGCGGGTAAAGAGACGATCCGGGCTATTATCGCCGACATCTCCCTGGAGCACATCCAGGAACTGGCCCTGATGGAGAATATTCAGCGGGAGAACCTCAATCCAATCGAGCTGGCCCTTTCTCTGAACGAACTCATTGAAAAGCACAACGTCACCCACGACAAACTGGCCGAGCTCATTCACAAAAGCCGCACCTATGTCACCAACGTGTTACGTCTGCTCAATCTGACCGAATTTACTCAGGAAAAAATCTCCGAAGGGCAGATCAGTTCCGGACATGCCAAAGTACTGGTCGGTCTGGACCCCAAAGACGAGAAAAAAATCGTTAACAGTATCATCAACCAGAAGCTCAGCGTGCGGGAAGCGGAAGCCATGGTGCGGTCGCTTAAAGGCACTGATGTGCCCAAAAAAGAATCAAATTCACTGCCTAAAAATGAATTCGAATTTTCCGAAATCGTTGATGTTTTAAAAGGCTTTTCCCCAAAAGTTAAGGCCAGAGCTAATCTCGTCAGCATTGAATTCGACTCTCAAGAAAGTATCGACTCTCTCCTCAAACAGCTGCAACGTTAATAGGGCGTTAATGATCTTTTTGGTATGATGGCCAAAATTTTTTGGAAGGTATGCCATGATCAACTTGGATTTGACGCTCATATTGACCGAGGCAGCCCTCTTTTTGCTTCTTCTAGTCATTCTAAATAAGATACTGATTCAACCAATCGTATACCATTTGGATGCACGGAATAAAAGCATCAAGGACGGTCTCAGCAACGTGAATCAAAACTCCCAAGAGATTAGCGATCTTGAGGCTGAAGCGGATGCTATCATCAAAGAAGCCAAAAAAGAAGCGCAATCCCTAAGAGAAGAAAAAATCGCCACCGCTAAGAAAGCGGTACAGGATAAGATCGATGCGAAAAAAGTAACGATCGAGTCTGAAATCAAAGCGTTCAACGACGAGTTGGAAGCACGACGGGTCGATCTGAAAAACTCTCTGCTTGGCCAGGGTCCTCTGTTTAAAGAGAGCCTCAAAGTCAAGCTGATTTCGACTTCGGCAAACTAGGTAAAGGACGGGCATGAAACATTTAGTATTGTTTGTATTGGCTGGTTTGACTTTTCTGTCTGCTTCCGAACACGGCGTTGAAACGGATATTATTCCACGAACGGTGAACTTTCTGATCTTCGCGGGTCTGATTTATTATCTAATCGCCGGTGGAATCAAACGTTTCTTCAGTGATCGTAAAGAGTCTATCGCAGCGGAACTGGACAAAGTAGAAGAGAAAATCAAAGCTTCTAAAAAAGCCAAGGAAGATGCACTTCAGAAGATCGAAGATGCGAAGCGAACAGCTCTGGAGATCAAAGAAACAACTCAAAAAGAGATTGATCTCATGGTGAAAAAGATCGAGGGCAGCCTTGATCGTGAGATCGAGCAACTCGATAAACAAAAAGATGAGATTATCAAGGTTAGCGAAAACAAGATGGTTCGGGAAGTCGTTACCGAATCCCTTGACGAAGTTCTGGATATTGCTGATGTAGCCCAGAACAAAGAAGAGCTGATCAAATCTCTGATGCGAAAAGTGGCGTAACATGAGTAGAGCAGCAGCGAAAAAATATGCCAAAGTTTTGGTGGCAAACGGAGACAAGAAAAAAGTCGAAGAGACCAAAGCGTTTCTTCTGGCTCTGAGCTCTCTGTTTAAAGAGCCCAAGTTCAAGGATACGGTTCTCTCCCCCCTGGTTAGCCTGGAGGAAAAGACCGAACTGATCGTGGGCAAGGACAACAAGAATACAGTTCTAGTAAACCTGGTAAAACTCCTGATTGAAAAAGATCGTCTGGAGCTGATCCCCGGCATTTACGAAGAACTGAGATACGCCGATGCAGTGGCAGCCAATGCGTATGAAGGGTATGTTTACTCTTCCGTGTCTGTAGATGACGCGACCATGGCAGAACTGAAAGCAAACATTGCGAAGAAGTTTGATTCAAGCATCGATTTCAAACAGGTCAAGAGCGACGTAGAGGGCTTCCGTGTTGAAGTTCCGGATCTCGGTATCGAGGTTTCCTTCGCTCAGGATCGATTGAAATCACAATTGATTCAACACATTCTTAGAGGCATTTAAATTAATTAATAAAAGGAGAACGGGTGGCAGCTAAAACTGATGAAATTAGTGCGATTATTCGTGATCGCATTGAAAACTTCGAACTGAAGCTGGATGTAGAAGAAGTTGGTAAAGTTGTTGCGATTGCTGACGGTATCGCAACAGTTTATGGTCTGAAAAATGTCGGGTCTTCCGAGATCGTCGAATTTGAAACAGGTGATAAAGGTATTGCACTGAACCTTGAAGAAGACAACGTTGGTGTTGTTATTCTGGGTAAAGGCAAAGGTATCGTTGAAGGTACACCGGTAAAACGAACGGGCAAACTGCTTCGTATCCCTACAGGTGATGCGATGATCGGCCGTGTTGTTAACGCCCTGGGTGAACCAATCGACGGTAAAGGTCCTATCGAAACAACCAGCGACCGCTATATTGAAGAGCGTGCTCCTGGCATTATGGCTCGTAAATCTGTTCATGAACCACTTCAAACTGGTATCAAAGCGATTGACGCGCTTGTACCAATCGGCCGCGGTCAGCGCGAGCTTATCATTGGTGACCGACAAACCGGTAAAACAACGGTTGCAGTTGACTCCATCATTTCCCAGAAGGGTCAGGATGTTATCTGTATCTATGTTGCCATCGGTCAGAAACAATCTTCTATCGCTCAAGTTGTAAAACGACTTGAAGAACACGGTGCTATGGACTACACTATCGTAGTTGCAGCCAGTGCCAGCGAATCTGCTGCTCTGCAGTACCTTGCACCATATACCGGTGTAACTATGGGTGAATATTTCCGTGATAACGCACGTCATGGTCTGATCGTTTATGATGATCTTTCCAAGCACGCTGTAGCTTACCGCGAAATGTCCCTGCTTCTTCGACGTCCTCCAGGCCGCGAAGCATACCCAGGTGACGTATTCTACCTCCACAGCCGTCTGCTTGAGCGAGCTGCGAAACTTTCCGATGAGCGAGGAGCCGGTTCTTTGACAGCTCTGCCAATCATCGAAACACAAGCGGGTGACGTTTCTGCGTATATTCCTACCAACGTTATCTCCATCACCGATGGTCAGATCTTCCTTGAAACTGACCTGTTCAACTCCGGTGTACGCCCTGCGATCAACGTCGGTATCTCCGTATCCCGTGTTGGTGGTGCTGCCCAGATCAAAGCAATGAAACAAGTTTCCGGTACCCTGAAACTTGACCTGGCTCAGTTCCGTGAACTTCAGGCGTTTGCCCAGTTCGCATCTGACCTGGATGAAGTCAGCCGAAAACAGCTTGACCGCGGTGCCCGTATGGTTGAGGTTCTTAAACAGCCTCCATACTCCCCGGTACCTGTTGAAAAACAGATCACCATCATCTTTGCCGGTGCCAAAGGCTACCTTGACACGATCAAAACCGATGATGTTGTACGTTTTGAATCAGAACTGAACCCTTTCCTTGAAGCGAAGTATCCTTCTATTCTGGAAAGCATTCGCTCAACAAAGAAAATCGACAACGATGTCGAAGCAGAACTGAAAAAAGCATTGGAAGATTTCCTCACGGTTTTCAATGCCGACTAAGGTTTAATGATGGCAAACTTAAAAGAGATTCAACGACGCATCAAGAGTGTTTCTAACACGCAGAAAACAACGCGTGCCATGAAGCTGGTTTCAACGGCAAAGTTGAAACGTGCGGAGGAGATTGCCAAACGCTCCAAAGAGTACTCGGTTAAAATTAACCAGGTTCTCGCGAGCATTGCTTATCAAATCCAAGAGCACAAAGTGGGCGGCATCGAAAGCCGCTACTTTGCGAAGATCGAAGGGGAGGATCTGAAAAAGACCGACCTGATCTTCATTACGGCGGACAAAGGTCTGTGCGGTGGTTTTAACTACCAGACCATTAAAACCGTAAACAAAAAGCTTGAAGCACTCAAGAACGATAAGGTAAAGGTACGTCTGCGATCCATCGGTAAGAAAGGTTCCGAATACTTCAAGTTCAAAGGAATCGAACTGGTGGATGACGTTCGTGGTTTGAGCTCCGCTCCTTCTTATGATGAAGCTAAAACCTTCATCGATAAGTCCCTGGAGAATTTCCTTAACGGAGATACGGATGAAATCACACTGATCTACAACGGATACAAAAACATGATCACTCAGGAACTGAAAGAGATTAAAGTTCTTCCGATCGATGTCAGCAAGATTGAAAAAGTCGAGCATCCGTCCATGATCGATTTCGAACCAAATGATGATGAATCCATTCTGGAGTCACTGGTCCGCAAATATGTAGAGTATAACCTCTACTATGCACTGATCGACTCCCTTGCCGCGGAGCACAGCTCCCGTATGCAGGCAATGGATGCAGCAACAAATAACGCAAAAGAGATGGTTAAGAACCTTAACCTTGCATATAACAAAGCGCGCCAGGAAGCTATTACAACCGAGCTGATCGAAATCATCAGCGGCGTAGAAGCAATGAAATAAAGGAGAGTAGATGGAAGGTGTAGTTGTAGCCGTACGAGGTCCGGTTATCGATGTTGACTTCGAAAATTATCTGCCCGCTCTGAATGAAGCGGTAGAAATTAAATATAATTTGGAAGGTACAGACCAGACTCTGATCTGTGAAGTTGCTGCCCACATGGGTGACAACCGTGTACGTACCATCGCAATGGATGCTTCCGACGGTATCAGCCGCGGACAGAAAGTTATCGCCAAGCAGAACCCTATTCAGGTTCCAGTTGGTGAAGTAGTACTGGGTCGTATCTTCGACGTTGTCGGTAATGAAATCGACGAAGGTCCTAAGGTAGAAGCCAAGCAGAAATGGTCCATTCACCGTGATCCACCTGCATTCGAAGATCAGGATACAAAAACTGAAGCATTCGAAACAGGTATCAAAGTTGTTGACCTTCTGGCTCCTTACGCTAAGGGTGGTAAAGTTGGTCTGTTCGGTGGTGCCGGTGTTGGTAAAACCGTTATCATCATGGAACTTATCCACAATGTTGCCTACAAACACAGCGGTTACTCCGTATTCGCTGGTGTTGGTGAACGTACTCGTGAAGGGAATGACCTTTACCACGAGATGAAAGACTCCAACGTACTGGACAAAGTTGCCCTCTGCTACGGTCAGATGAGTGAGCCTCCAGGCGCACGTAACCGTATCGCGTTGACAGGTCTGACCATGGCTGAATACTTCCGTGACGAAATGGGCCTTGACGTTCTGATGTTCATCGACAACATCTTCCGTTTTGCTCAGTCCGGTTCTGAGATGTCCGCTCTGCTCGGCCGTATTCCTTCCGCTGTTGGTTACCAACCGACACTGGCTCGCGAAATGGGTGCCCTGCAAGAACGTATTACATCCACCAAAAAAGGTTCTATCACTTCCGTTCAAGCGGTCTACGTACCAGCGGACGACTTGACTGACCCGGCTCCTGCTTCCGTATTTGCCCACCTGGATGCGACAACGGTTCTTAACCGTAAAATCGCTGAAAAGGGTATCTACCCAGCGGTTGACCCACTGGATTCCACAAGCCGCCTGCTTGACCCACAGATTCTGGGTGAAGAGCACTATGGTGTAGCACGTGGTGTTCAGCAGACTCTGCAAAAATACAAAGACCTCCAAGATATCATCGCGATCCTTGGTATGGACGAACTTTCCGAAGAAGACAAACTGGTAGTTGCACGTGCACGTAAAATCGAGCGCTTCCTTTCCCAGCCATTCTTCGTAGCGGAAGTCTTCACCGGCAGCCCCGGTAAATACGTTTCCCTGCCCGATACCATCAAAGGTTTCAAAGAGATCCTTGAAGGTAAACACGATAGCCTACCGGAACTGGCGTTCTACATGGTTGGTACAATCGAAGAGGCTTTGGAAAAGGCAGAAGAGCTTAAAGCTAAAGCGTAAGGTATGATTATGGAAACTTTACAACTTGAAATCATTACACCCTCCGGTAAGATTTTCGACGAAGCCGTCGAAAGTGTTACCCTGCCGGGCAGCGAAGGTGAGTTCGGGGTTCTCCCCGGCCACGCTTCCCTGGTTTCCCTGCTGAGTGCCGGTGTAATCGACGTAGCTCGTAACGGTCACGTAGAAAGCGTAGCCGTAGACTGGGGTTACGTAGAAGTGAGCGAGTCCAAAGTAACGGCACTGGTTGACGGTGCTGTTGCCATCAAAGGGGATACGGAAAGCGAAATCGCTTCTGCCCTGGACAAAGCAAAACAACTTCTGCGCGAAGCTCAGGACTCCAACGTTATCCTTTCTGCAGTGGAAGCAAAAATCGAAGCCACTGCACGCGGAAGACTCTAAGCGTGTTCGACGTTCTGTTCGACTGGCTCGACAAAAGTACGGCAATTACCCTCGTGGTTATTGCCGTTCTTACTATCTATTTTCTTATCACCGTTTGGGTATTTGTCTATAAGTTTCTCTTCCTAAGAAAGTGGATGCTGATTGAAAAACAGTCCACCAATGCTTTTTTACGTGGAGAAACCAACGTTGATCGCAACTCCTTCCTGTACAACTGCCGTAACAAGAACGGTATTGCCAGCTTTTATGACGGCTGCCTTGAAGCTGCAACCAAAGAGGCAACCATCGGCCTGACGATTCTCAGCATTATTGCCTCTACCTCTCCTTTTATCGGTCTGTTTGGTACGGTTGTCGGTATTCTGGAGTCCTTCTCCACCTTTAAAGAGGGCGTCACCCTTTCTGCGGTTGCTCCGGCAATCAGCGAGGCGCTGATCGCAACGGCCTTTGGTATTCTCGTTGCGATCCCTGCCTACTCCTTTCACCTGATTCTAAAGCGCAAGGCGTTTGAAATCATGACCTATCTGAAAATGCAGGTCAACTTCCTCACGTCACCCAAGAGCGATGGCTGAATCCTTCAACTGGGATGAAAAACCGGAGCTGAATATCACCCCTCTGGTCGACGTCATGCTGGTGTTAATCGCCATCTTGATGCTCACCACACCCATGCTGGTCTATGAGGAAAAAATCTCTCTGGCCAAGGGTTCGGCCAAGGACCGTTACGATCGTAGCGAAAGCATCGAGATTCGGATCGATGCCAAATCCAATGTCTACCTCAATGACAATGTCTATCAGTTGGCTGCATTTCCGGACAGCTTTGTCCAACTGGCTAACACCTATCCGACCCGCAACAATAAGGTTTTGATCCGTGCGGACAGACGGCTGAAATATGAGGATGTCATTTTTGTGCTCAA
>QKHD01000293.1 GCA_003250175.1 Helicobacteraceae bacterium | reverse complement strand
GTACCGGGTCGATAAAAAACGGGGCGAGGTGAAGTTCGTGCTGCTAACGCAAAACAGCCGGGGCGAGTACCTGCTGCGTCTGGTCATGCGCAGCCGCGATCAGCTTGATCAGGTGCAAAGGGCGCTGCCCGAACTCCTGGCTGACTTTCCCCAGATTCGGGTGGTCAGCGTCAACCTCCAGCCCGTGCACATGGCACGGCTGGAAGGCGACGAAGAGATCTACCTCACGCCGGAACACGCCCTCAAAGAGGAGCTCAACGGCGTGCCACTCTACATCCGCCCGGGCAGCTTTTTTCAGACCAATCCGGAGGTGGCCGCGGCGCTCTATGCCCAGGCCAGGGATTGGAGCAACGGGGTAGGGCAGGTGTGGGACCTCTTTTGCGGGGTAGGCGGTTTTGGCCTGCACTGTGCAGATCAAACCACCCGCCTGACGGGGATCGAGATCGCTCCGGAGGCGATCGCGTCGGCGCGGATGAGTGCAAAGGAGCTGGGGCTGGAGCAGGTGGATTTCCGTGCCCTGGATGCGGCGGCCTTTGAGGGCGCGGAGGCTCCGGAGCTGCTCATCGTCAACCCGCCCCGCCGGGGGATCGGCGACGGGCTGGCCGCGCGGCTGAACCGCTCCGGAATTCCGCTCATTCTCTACTCCAGCTGCAACGCCGAAACCCTGGCCAAAGATCTGGAGCACCTGGATGGCTACCGGGTAGAACGGGTGCGGCTTTTTGATATGTTTCCCCATACGGAGCACTACGAGGTCCTGGTGCGGCTGGTGCGGCGATGAGTACCATACTGCTTACCACCCTCAACGCCCGCTACACCCACAGCGCTTTGGGGCTGCGCTACCTGCTGGCCAATATGGGCGCACTCCGCGCGCAGACGCAGCTGCTGGAGTTCACCATCAACGAGGAGGTGCAGAGCATCGCCGAACGCCTGCTGGAACACCGCCCCGCCATCATCGGGATAGCGGCGTATATTTGGAACGCTTCCGAGATGAGTGCCCTGGTGGAGATACTTAAAAAAGTCGCTCCGGAGGTGACGGTGATCGTGGGCGGTCCGGAGGCGAGCCATGCGCCTTTTCGGGTCGATTTTTCCCAGGCGGATTATCTGCTTCAGGGCGAGGGCGACGTGGCTTTTGGCGAGTTGTGCGCGCAGATTCTCTCCAAATCGGCACCCAAAGAACAGATCATCAAAGCCCCCCTTCCGGAGCTGAAAAACCTGCGGCTGCCCTACGACGAATACACCGACCACGATATCGCCCACCGCTATATCTACGTGGAGGCCTCCCGCGGCTGCCCCTTCAAGTGCGAGTTCTGCCTCTCCAGCATTGACGAAAAGGTGCGTTCCTTTGACGAAGAGGCGCTGCTGGCCGCCTTTGAACGCCTCTGGGAGCGCGGGGTGCGGAGCTTTAAATTCATCGACCGGACCTTTAACCTCAACATTCGGTTTGCCAACCGGCTGATGGACTTTTTTCTCTCCAAGGAGCCGTCTTACTTCGTGCACTTCGAGGTGATCCCCGACCATTTTCCGGACTCTTTAAAGGAACGCATCCAGGCCTTTCCTCCGGCGAGTCTGCAGCTGGAAATCGGGATTCAGACGTTGCAAGAAAGCATCGCCGAGGGGATCAACCGCCCCCTTAAGCTCCCCAAGATCAAAGAAAACCTGCGCTTTTTGGAGGAGGAGACCAGCGCCCACCTGCATCTGGATCTCATTGTCGGCCTGCCGGACGAGAGCCTGGAGCAATTCGGCGAAAACCTCGACCTGCTCTGTTCGCTCAGCCGCAGCGAGATTCAGGTGGGGATTTTAAAAAAGCTCTCCGGAACGACGCTGAGCCGTCACGACGAAGCGGCGGGCATGGTCTACAGCGACCGCCCGCCCTACGACGTACTGGCCACGGGCAAGGTGAGTTTTGCCGAGATTCAGGCCATGAAACGCTTTGCCCGTTTTTGGGACCTGCTTTATAACAGCGGCAACTTCAACCGCAGCGTGCGGCTGATTTGGGGCGAGGGGAGCGTTTATGCCCATTTCCGGAGCTTTTCCGCATGGATGTACACCCAGACCCAGTCGACCTGGAAAATCTCCCTGGACCGTTTGGGTCGGCTGCTGTATGATTACCTGACGCAAGCCGCCGGGCAGGACGCCAAGATCGTCGCCCAGGCCCTGGCCGAAGACATGATGGCCACCCCCGGACGCACCATTCCGGAGTATATCCGCACCCAGGTGCCGGGACTGCCCGGCCAGAGCCCGGCCAAGGCCGCCCATACCGCGGGCAACGGTCGTCAACACAAACACAAGGAACCCCATGACCAATAACCATATTCTCAAACAGACCGCCTCCGGATTGGGGCTGAATGCCGACGAGCTGCTGGCTGTCTTTCGCCATATCGATCCGGAGG
>QKHD01000110.1 GCA_003250175.1 Helicobacteraceae bacterium | reverse complement strand
ACTGAGGTTCAACCTCAGTCTGAAAATTCCGGGTTTATTCTGGATGAAGATGAAAAAGCTTTCCGACGTGCTTTGATAGAGGAGAAGAAGGCAAAACGCGAAGAGCAGATGATGTCATATAAAGATGACAGAAGAGCATGGCGAAAAGCGCTTGATGACGCACGACGACAGGGTGATAAAGAGGCCTACACAAAGCTCCAAGCTGAAGAACCTTCCAAAAAAGATTACCTAAAATAGAGATAACTGGGTTGTGAGGTTGTTTAGATCACGGTCCCCCGGGGAGCACCGATTTGGTGTTCAGGGGACATCAGTCGGTCAGGGCAGTACCTGTTTCATAAAATCAAGTATCGCCCGTTCGACGGAGATGCGCAGACCCTCATCGTTCGTTACCGCCACACCGGCAGGGTAGAAGTGCCCATAGGCGGGAACGTCGATGAGGGTATAGTCCACACCGCTTTGATCATACGCGTTTGCAAGACGGGTGTGATTATGGTGACGGGCAGGGGAATCCTTTTCTCCCAGCAGCATCAGGGTCGGGATTTTTGTCTTTCCAAGCAGTTTTTCCGGAGCAAACCCCCGGATATCTCCGGAGATCATCACCACACCTTGAACCTTTTTATCAAACCCGTAGGCCGTGTTCCACGCGGTGATGGCTCCGGCGGAAAAGCCGCCGAGAATGATACGGTCGGGTCGGATATGGTAGGTCTTGGCATGGGTGGTGATGTAATCCACCGCCTGGGCCATGTCCGAGGCCGCCGCTAAAATCGTACCGCGCAGTTCGTCCGCATCTTTGGCATTTTTTGGATCGAGGGCGTTAAGCCCCAGGCCGCTTCGCAGCTGGTTGCTGTGGGGGATGGCATCGAGGATGCTTTGGTTATCCAGGGTTTCCGGATCAAAACCGTCTGTTGGCGCGACGGGGTTCTCTCCGCCCAGGCGGTAGTCGATGGCAAAGCAGGCATAGCCCTTTTTGGCAAAGATACGGCAGTAGTCGTTCATGCTGGTGCTCTGTACGCCGTCGCGTTCAAAGGTCATCTCCGGAGTGCCGCGGTAAAAACCGCCCCCAAAGGCCAGAATGACGGCAGGCGTTTCACCTGCGGAGCTCTCCGGCAAAAAGACGTTCATCCGGAGCGGGCGGGTCTGTACTTTTCCGGAGGGGTTGACCGCTGCGTCACCGTAGGGGACGTTGGCCATAAAGCGGTAGCCGATCCCTTCTGTCGGTTGGGCGGCATTAAGGCCGATGGCCGCACCAAGTAAAATAGTGAAAAGTAGTAGTTTTTTCATGGCAGGTATCCTTGTGGTAATGTCAAAATCATGGTAGGTCACAGCTGTCGTTGGAGCAAAAAGTCGTCTCGATCCCGTCGCTGCCGCCGAAACGTTTCCAGTCAATCACCGGCATGGCTGCCACGCGGCGGTCGTATTCCTCCTTGCTGATTCCCTCGTAGGGCATCTGGGCGTAGGCCCCTTCTTCCGTGTGGGGGAGCATGGAGACCGACTTGATAACCGGGGCAAACTGGGCCAGCATGTGCTCGACCTGATGGCTCTCCGTTTTGGGGTCGAAATAGACGGTACAGCTAACCATATTGTCGCTCCATTCGCGCTGAAGCATGGCCAGCAGGGCAAACTGTTCCCATGCCGAGACATGGGAGGCCTTGCGGGTCTTGCCCTGGTCGATGGGAAATTCAAAAACCGTGGTCTGGGCGCTGTAGGTGTCTTTTTCGTGGGGTACCCCCGCCTCCTTGAGCACCTTGCAGATGGGGGAGTCGTCGCCTACGCGCATACGTCTGATGGCGTACTGAAAAGTGGGGAAGTGCATGCCGGAGCTGACCCCCGCCAGTTGGGAGATGGTTCCGGAGGGTTTGACCGTGGTCACCCGGATCGAGGCGGGGACCCCCGCTTCGGCGGCCAAACGGGCGTTAATCTCCCGGACGATCCGGTAGCCGTGCCGCAGGCGGCGGGTCAACTCCGTCGCCCCCAGGGCATCGAGCATATCGGCCACGCCGGAGAGGCTCACCCCGATGCGGCGGTTGCGCACCGTAATGGCATTGGTCTCCGGACGGTGGGTGGGCAGCAGCGCCACGGTAGAGGCATAGAAGGTGGCGTAATCCAGCACACGGTAAAAATCCTCTTCGTCGTCGCAGCGGGAGGGGAAAACCTCCGAAAGGTTGCAGAGTTCGAAGCTCTCCAGGTCGAAGCTCTCCAGGGGAATTTCCGAGCAGGGGTTGGCCAGCCAGGCGGCGTCGGGCTCTTCTTTGCCGTAACGGCCGTATTTCTGGACATTGATCAGATTCATGATCCCCGGTTCGCCGTTTTGGACGATGCGCCGGGCAATCTGGGGCAGGGCGGCGAAGTCCTCGGTTTCCGATAAGACAACGGTGTTGTTGGACATCCAGCCGATGGCGGCACGCTCCGGATAGAGCTCGTAGTCCTTGAGATCAAGAAAATCCCGGTCATCCGCAGCTCCCAGGGCGATTTCGGCGCTGCGCCGGACATTGCCCGCCACGACACAGGCCCCGATGGCGTTAAAGATATCGGCGGTGCAGCGGGTTGCGGAGGTCTCTTTGCGACAAAAGGCATCGAGATAGCTCCGGATCCGTTCGTGCAGCTCTATGAGCGGCTGGGCTCCGGAGGCCGTGCCGCCAAACCCGCGAATAGGCGCGCCGGCGGGGCGGAGTCCGGAGTAGTCGAAGTTAAACCAGGCCCCTCCCTTGGTGTAGCTTTCGATCAGCAGCCGTACGGAGACGACCCAGCCTTCGCGGCTATCAGGAACCATGTAGGTGACCGGACGCGAGGTTTGGGGGAAGGCTACTCCGTCCCCTTTCCATGAGGTGTTAAAACCGATCCCCACCCCGCACATGAGCATGTCCATGGCCCACTCGGCCGCCAGGGCCAGATCGGCTGTATCGACCGCGCCGCAGTTGTTAAGCGCCGCGCCGCCACGCTCGTAGACGT
>QKHD01000075.1 GCA_003250175.1 Helicobacteraceae bacterium | reverse complement strand
AGGATGAAATGCTCAGCGAACTGAGCATCCAGAGTGCGGAAGGGCGCAATTTTGCGGTCTTCCCCTTTATGCGTGAAGGCTTTTATATCTCCCTGGTGGCCAGCGACATCCGGGATAACGATTTTAAACTCTTTATCAATGCGGAAGACCGTGCGGGCAACATCACCCGTGCCTTTATTCCCTTCTTTTATCAGCACCGCAACTACCGCACCTCCAAGATCAACCTGACCAGCAAGTTTCTTGAAGGCAAGGTCGAGCAGCTCTTTTATGAAAACAACCACGATAATATGGTCGACTACAGTGCCATTCCCAAGCTGGAGAAGTTCCGCACCATCAATGAGGATCTGAGAACCCAGAACTATCAGTTTATCGTTCAGCGCACCCACCCCAATACCAAAACCATGATCAACGACTTTAACATCGAAGCCTTTGCCCCACTCATCAACTCCGCTCAGGTCGGCTCCTTCGGCGATCACCGCCATTATTACTTTAACGGTAAAAAGGTGAGCGAGTCCTACCACATGGGTGTGGATTTTGCCAGTGTCAAAAATGACACCATCAAACTCTCCAACGACGGCCACGTCGTCTTTGCGGGCTACAACGGCATTTACGGAAATATGCCGGTGATCGATCATGGTCTTGGGCTGTACAGTATCTACGGTCACTGCTCCACGCTCAACGTAACCGAAGGCATGGACGTGAAAAAAGGGCAGGGAATCGCCGAAACCGGCGTCTCCGGACTGGCCCTGGGGGATCACCTGCACTTTGGCCTGTTGGTGCAGGGTATCGAGGTCCGTCCGGAGGAGTGGATGGATAAAAACTGGATCAAAACCAACATTACCAACATCATTAAAGACGCAAAAAAAATCATCGGCGGAATCTGATCCATGAAGGTCAAGCAAAAGAGCATCCGGAGCTTCGAGTTTGTTCTTGAAGGCTCCGACGAAGGTCCGGCGCTGCTGGAGTACACTCAGCAAAACCTGGAAATCCTGAAAAACTACCTGCTGGTTATCGAAGGCGATGCGGGGGCCGAGACGCTCGAAGCCCTGAAAAACCTGGGCCTTCGGGTGCTTGGCAACAGCAACGGGCTGGTAGCCAAAGGACGGGAAAACCGCCCACTTGCTACGGTTGCCAAACCGACGGAAAAGGAGAGCGCCTCCGGAGGGACACAGACCTATACGGCGCCGATTCGCTCCGGAACCGAGCTGGAATGCGACGACGATGTCATTATTTTCGGCCGGATCAACAGCGGGGCCCGGGTGGTGGCCAAAAAAAATGCTATAATTTTTTCATTGATCGACGGAACGGTGGAAGCAAGCGGGGACTACCTGATCGCCCGGCGCGTAGGTAAAGGGCACCTCTACTTCCACGGCGAGTCCGTCGACCCCGGCAAAATCAAACATGGACCCCATAAGATTACCATGGGGGCGTCGGGGCTAGTCTACGAGGAGTTGTGATGAAACAACGCACCATCAAAAAAGAGGTCAAGGTTGTGGGCATCGGTCTGCACAGCGGCCAGCCCGTGACCATGGTTCTCAAACCGGCGGAAGACGATTACGGTATCGTTTTTGTACGCAAAGACGTGGGGGTTTCGATTCCCCTCTGTCCGGAGAATATTGTCGATACCAAACTGGCCACGGTGGTGGGTAAGGGAAGTGTTCAGGTCTCGACCATCGAACACCTGCTCTCAGCGCTCAGTGCCTTTGGGGTTGACAACATTATTATCGAGATCAATGCCGAAGAGCTGCCCGTTATGGACGGCAGCAGCGCCAGTTTCTGCATGCTTTTGCAGGAGACGGGAACCGTCAGCCAGAAGAAGAACAAAAAGATCATGGTATTGAAAAAACCGGTCGAAATCCGGGACGGCAACCGATTTGTGCGGCTGGTGCCCTCCGATGAAAACGAACTGCACTTCGAGATCAAATTTGACCACCCGGTGATTCAGAGCCAACGGTATGAGTTTGTTTTTACCAAGAGTAACTACATCAAAGAAATCTCCCGGGCCAGAACCTTCGGCTTTTTAAAAGAGGTGCAGTACCTGCACTCTATCGGCAAGGGCAAGGGAGGCAGTCTGGACAACACGGTCGTTCTGGATGAAAAACGGGTGCTTAATACGGAAGGGCTTCGATTTGAAGACGAGTTTGTCCGTCATAAAATCCTCGATGCCATCGGGGATATGATGGTACTGGGCATGCCCTTTTTTGCCCGTTACGAATCCTTCGCGGGAAGTCACCATCTCAACTTTCTGCTGACCCAGGCCGTTTTGGCGGACAAAGAGGCTTACGAGGTTGTCGAAATCGGCACCGTAGCCGAGAGCGTCATGGAAAAAGCCTTTGCCTAAAGCCTCCGTCGATGTGGTGGTGATCAGCATCACCGCCCCGTTAAAAATCGGTATCTACCG
>QKHD01000271.1 GCA_003250175.1 Helicobacteraceae bacterium | reverse complement strand
TCCATTGCCCACAACCTTTCCGAAATCCAGACCGTCGCAGCCAGTGTTGCCTATATCAAAGACCCAAAAACCCTCGCCGACTATCTGGAAAATATCCGCCGCTACCGAAACGACATCGCCAGCCTCACATTGCTGGATCAAAAGGGCAGCGTCCGCCAAAGTACCAGCCAGCGTTTTCGTGACATCCGCTGGCTGGCCCATTTTCCGGAGCCGCTCAAACGTCTGATTGACGAAACCGTGGATAGCGACGAGCGGGAAGCCTACGTCTCCGAGGTCATCCCCAGCAACGGCGAATCTTTTATCTATCTGGTCACCAAGGTACCCTCCGGAGAGATTCTAGTCATGGAGATGAGTTTTAACAACATCGCCCTGCTGCTGGCCAATTTCGAAGACGAACTCAAGGGTGAAAAACATATCTATCTGGTCGACCAGCGCGGTATCGTGGTCTACACCCAGGACCCCAGCTACACCTCCGCCTCCACCTTTTTGGAGATGAAAGAGGTGCTCAAGAGTCTGGATGAAGATGAAAACCTGCTCAACATTTTTGTTGACAGCCGGGGCGACGAGGTTATCATGTCCGTCGATCAGATCAGCACCTTCGGACAAAACGAAGCACTCGGGTGGTACCTTGTCTCCTTCGTACCGGTTGAAATCATTACGGAGCAGGTCGAATCAACCCTCAAGGTACTCGTCGCCATCGGACTGGGAATCATCCTTGCTACCCTTCTGGCCGCTTATTTCATGGCGCGCGGTATCTCCCGCCCGATCCGGAAACTCTCCAACATGGCCCACCAGCTGCGCAAGGGGAACTACGCCGTGCGTTTCCACTCGCACCACCATAACGGCGAAGAGATCGATACCCTCTCGAGTACCCTTAACGACATGGCGGAACGTATCGAAACCAACACCCAGCAGTTGATGTCAAAAAACCGTTTTATCAACTTTATTCTCGATGCCAGCCCGATTTTCATGGTCAACGTCAACGAAGGGCAGCTCGAATACATCAACCGGACCTTCCTCAGCTACCTGGGCTACACCCGCATGGAGGATTTTCTCTCCGAACACACCCACCTGTGTGAAATCATCGACCAGATCAATGATAAGGCTGTCACCGATAAAACTCCCTATGTCGCTCTGGAAAAGGTGCTGCAGGATACGGTCAATCGCCCCATCGTCTATTTCCGCAACCGCCATGGCGAGCTTTCATCCCCCTGCATCGCCTCCTATGCCACCTTTGAAGATGAAAAGCGCCACATCTACACCTTCACCGACATTACCCAGCTTCAAAAACAAAACGCCGAGCTGACCGAGCGGGCCAACCGTGCCGAACAGGAACGAAAACAGCAGCAGCAGATTCTGGAGATTCAATCCCGTCAGGCCCAGATGGGCGAGATGATCGGCTCCATTGCCCACCAGTGGAAGCAGCCCCTTAATATCATCGCGGTCATGCTGGCCGACCTACATGAATCCTATGCCCTGGGCGAAGTTGACCGGGAATTTATCCAAAGTTACGTCAACAACACTCAAAATACCGTGCAGTATATGTCCCAGACCATTGACGACTTTAGAAACTTCTTCCAGCCGACGACCACCATGCGGGCCTTCCGTCCGGCCCAGGCGATCGAAAATATCCTGGGCATGTTGGGCAAGCTCTACTCCTTGCAAAATATCGCCATCACGGTAGACAACCACTCCAAGCTGGAAGTGCTGGGTGTTATCAACGAATTCCAGCAGGTGGTGATCAATATTCTCAACAACGCCAAGGATGCCTTTATTGAAAAAGGTATCAAGGACCGCCGTATTATGATCGAAGTGAGCGACTGCAACGATCTGGTTAACGTCAAAATCGTAGACAACGCCGGAGGGATTCCGGAGGGGGTTATCGAAAAGGTTTTTGATTCTTACTTCACCACCAAAAGCAGTGACAAGGGAACGGGAATCGGGCTTTATATGTCCAAGCAGATTATTGAAGAGAAGATGCTGGGTCGGCTTGAGGTGGAAAACGGCCCGCAGGGGGCCTGTTTCATCATCACCCTGCCGAAGATCGACGAGTATTAATTACAGCTGTCCGAGCTGCTGCAGGTTCCGGGGTCAACCGGAGAAAATCGCCCCAGTGAGGGGATCAGAGTACAGAGTCTGCCCAGATCGTATCCCAGAATATTCTGCCCTTGATAGACAATCAGAGGCCGCTTGATTAAAAGAGGAGTTTTTAAAAGCATCTCCAGAGCCTCCTCTTTGCCCAGGCTCTCCGGATTAACGGCTCCGGATTGGCTCCGGATTTGACATCCGGAGCATTGGGGTTAAACCACTCGGCCACGCTTTTACCCTCCAAAAAGGGAAGCAGGCTCTCCTTCTCCCAGGGCGTTGTGAGCAGATCGCGCACATCCAGGTCGATCCCGGCACGCAGAAGCTGCTGCTTTTGTCTGGTGTTACCGGCGCATCCCGGTTTCTCGTAAAAGAGCATGCTCATACTTCAAGCCCCAAAGCAAGCAGCGCTTTTTCGCTCAAAATGTAGGTGTCCATGCCGTCATCGTCGTAGGTCATGCACTCGTGCAGGTAGCCCTGGCGCAACAGCCCTTCGCAGAGTGTTTTGACCTCGTCGTAGTCTAGTCTCAAAAAGTCGGCGATCTCGTCAATTTCGTAGTTGCTGTAGTCCAGGTCTTCATTCATCTCATAGAGCGTCATCAAAATACGCTTTTCATTTTCCGTCATGATCTTAGGCCCCTATCTCTTCAAGTTGGCATTTAAAACAGCCCGCACTCTCTTTGCACTCATAACATGCGGGAGCTACACGGCCCACGATGTCAAAAATAAACTTTTTCCACAACTTGTCCTTGGGCTTGGCCGCGGCCAGCGTAGGAAAATAGGTCTTCATAAAATGCCCCATCTCCACACGGTTTTTAAAGCCGAGGTCCTGATACAAATGCCCCATCAGCATCGACTTTTTCGCGACCAGCGGGGCAATGGTGTGCAGGGCAAAATCACTCGAGGCGTGGGCCTTGAGCAGCACGCACACCTCCCCTTCCATCGTGACCAGTTCTTCCGCTTTCATAGGGTTACCTCCATCATTTTTCCCAGGGTAAATTCTGCCATCTCCCGGCCGTATTCCAGACAGCTTTGCAGCTCCTCGTCCGTTGGAATCAGTTTGATCTTCAACGGCTCTTTGGGCAGGCGGAACTTGAGCCCGCGCATGCGCTCTCGCATCATCTCCGGAGCTTCGCCCGTCCATCCGTAGGAGCCGAAACTTCCGCCGATCTTGCCGCCGCTCTCCACAAAGGCCATCATGGCCATCAGGTCCCAGGCGGGCTTGACCGCGTCGCCGTTGATCGTGGGGCTGCCGATAAGAACCGCATCGGACTCTTCGAGCAGGTCGATCATATTGGCCTCGTCCAAAGAGGCCAGGTCGAACATACTTGCCCGGACCCCCTCGACCCCGTCAGCCCCTTCGTAAATCTTCTGGGCCATCTTGTAGGTGTTGTCGTAGCTGGAGATGTAAAAGATCGAGAGCATCTTTTCACCGTGTTCGTGTTTGTCGTAACGGGTGGCACTGCTCCATGTCGTATACCGTTGCATATACCGTTCCGGGCCGTTTCGTAAAACCGGTCCGTGCAGCGGGGCGATCAGGTCGATCTCCAGCGGCCGGTAGAGTTCCAGCGCCTCGAGTACGTAGCGCTTAAACGGGCGCATAATGTGGTCATAGTAGTATTTAAAGGCGTAGCTGAAATCACCCACCTTGTCGTCAAAGAGACGTTCGTCGTAAAAGTGCGACCCGAAGACGTCGCCGCTAAAGAGCACCTTGCTCTCCGGAATATAGCTGCTCATGGTGTCCGGCCAGTGCAGGAACGGGGTGCTTAAAAACCGGATCGTCTTATCCCCTAGGCTTACTTCCGTCCCCGTCGAGGCGACCATAAAATCAATGGACTCCGCCTTGAGCAGGGCTTTAAGCATCATCTGCGCCCGCATGGAGATAATCAGCTTCGCCTTGGGGGCGCGCTTCATCAGCTCCACCAGGGCTCCGGAGTGGTCGGGCTCGAGGTGGTGCAGCACGATATAACGGATCTCGTCATACCGGCACTGCTCTTCAAGG
>QKHD01000259.1 GCA_003250175.1 Helicobacteraceae bacterium | reverse complement strand
GATGCTAACGGCGATGTTGTCGATACTCATGCCCTGGGCTTTGTGAATCGTCAGGCTCCACGCCAGCCGGAGCGGAAACTGGATCACATTGGCGATGACGTTGGAGACGACGCTGACAGCGCCCTCTTTGTCCTCTTCGAAATCGTAGTGGGTCATCTCGTATTCGCCCCGCTCCACCGTGATCTCTTCGCCGCCGTCGATGCGGACCTTGATCTGGTAGTCGTTGTTGGTGTTTTTGATCTCGGTGATGCGGCCGCGCTGGCCGTTTTGAAACTGCTCGGTGTTGGTGGTGAAGAGGATGGGCGCGCCCACCTTGATCCGGAGGTTTTCTTCGATGGGAAGGTTGTCGAGATAGGTGGCGACGCGCTTTTCGATCCCTTCGAAATTGGCCTGGATGCTCACCTTGGCGGGGATTTCGAAGATCGGTTCTTCGTCGGCGGTGAGGCGGGCTTCGTTAAAGGCGCGCACTTTCTGGTTGGTGGCGTAGAGGATCGTACACTCCGCCGCCCGCTCCTTGGAGAGGCGTCCGGAGATGAGCGAGGCGATAAACTCTTTGACATGCACGTCGCACACCCCGCACCGCACGTCGTGGAGGTAGCGGATAAACTCCGCCTCGCTGGTGCGCTTGACCTCTTCAAGCTCCATCTTCACAAAGGCGAACTCTTCCCACGCCGGAGACTCGAAGGCGTAGCCGAAGTAGCGGTCGCGGTCGGCTTCTTCCAGCTGGTACTGAAACATGAGGCGTTTTTCCTCATCGGCCCGGCGCACGGGGGGCAGCTGGAGGAAGTCGCCGACGACGAGGATACGCCCCCGGAAACCAAACTGCTCCAGGCGGTACTGGATCATCTCCATGACGCCTGCGGAGACCATGGAGATTTCATCGATCACCAGCAGGTCGAGGTGCACGATGATGTTGCGAAGCGCCTTGCGCTGGTGCGGGTAGAGCCGGGTGCTCTCCACCTCCGGAAGAATCTTGGCGATGCCGAACTTCATGAAGCTGTGCAGGGTCTGGCCGCCCAGGTGCACGGCGGCGATCCCGGTGCTGGCCAGCACGGCGACGTTTTTATCGAGCTTTTCGTAAAAGGCGATCACTTCACGGGTGGTGTAGCTCTTGCCCACGCCCGCACCCCCGGTGAGAAAGACGTTGTCAAATTCCAGCAGGTCGATGAGCTCTTTGGCCGCGTCGCTGTATCCCACGTGATCCCTTTTTTTAGCAGTATTCTAACGACTTCCGGATAATGACACCATTTTTCACACACTTAGCACTTGAACTGTTAAATTGCTAAGAATTTTTCAAAGCTTTAGTGATTTATTATCAAGTCTTGTGTTATAATAGCCGAAATTTTGACGCTATTTAAGGAGAAACCCATGGCAAAACATCAGTTTCAAACTGAAGTCAATCAACTCTTGCACCTGATGATCCACTCTCTCTACTCTAACAAAGAGATTTTCCTGCGAGAGCTGGTCTCCAATGCATCCGACGCACTGGACAAACTTAACTACCTCAAACTCACCGACGACCAATTTAAAGACCTGAAATTCGATCCGCGCATCGAGATCAGCTTTGACGACAACGCCAAGACGCTGACCATCAAAGACTCCGGAATCGGGATGAACGAAAACGACCTCATCGAACACCTGGGCACTATCGCCAAATCCGGAACCAAGAGCTTCGTCGAAAACCTGACGGGCGACGCAAAAAAAGACTCCAACCTCATCGGCCAGTTCGGGGTCGGCTTCTACGCCTCCTATATGGTGGCCGACAAGGTCGAGGTGATCTCCCGCAAGGCGGGCGAAGCGAAGGCCTATAAATGGGTCAGCGAAGGCAAGGGCGAATACGACGTCACCGAAGCTGAGCGCGACGAGCAGGGGACGACCATCATCCTCCACCTCAACGACGAAGGCAAGGAGTACGCCGGACGCTGGTCGGTCAAAACCGTGATCGAGAAATACTCCAACCACATCCCCTACCCCATCTTCATGGACTACAAAGAGAAAGAGTACGAAGAGGGCAAAGAGAAGGGCGAAGTGGAAAAACGCGACCAGATCAACAGCGCCAAGGCGCTCTGGAAGGTCTCCAAGTCCGACCTCAAAGACGACGACTACAACGACTTCTACAAAACCATCTCCCACGACAGCGAAGACCCGATGCTGCACATCCACACCCAGGCCGAGGGCACGCTGGAGTACACCACGCTCTTCTACATCCCTAAAAAAGCCCCCTTCGATCTCTACCGGGTCGATTACCAGCCGGGGGTCAAGCTCTACGTCAAGCGCGTCTTTATCACCGACGATGAAAAAGAGCTGCTGCCGACCTACCTGCGTTTTGTCCGCGGGATCATCGACAGCGAAGACCTGCCGCTCAATGTCAGCCGCGAGATTTTGCAGCAAAACCGCGTTCTGGCCAACATCAAGTCCGCTTCCGTCAAGAAGATTCTGAGCGAGTTTAAAAAGCTTGCCAAAGAGAGCGACAAATACGCCGAGTTCATCGAGCAGTACGGCCGACCGCTCAAAGAGGGCCTCTACCAAGACCACATGAACCGCGACGAGCTGATGGAGCTGGTACGCTTTAAATCCAACAAGGTCGAGGGTTGGACGAGCTTCGCCGAGTACAAAAGCCGCATGAAAGAGGATCAGAAAGCGATCTACTACATCACCGGCGAAAACGAAGCCAACCTCCGGAACTCTCCGCTGCTCGAAGCCTACAAGGACAAAGATATCGAAGTGCTCATCATGGCTGATGACATCGACGAAATCATCATCCCCAGCGTCACCGAATACAAAGAGACGCCACTCAAATCCGTCAACCGCACCGACACCGCCGATGACCTGAAATCGGAAAAAGACGAAGAGGCGGCCAAGGCGGTGGAGCCGGTCTTGAAAAAGATGAAGGAGATTCTGGGCGAAGAGGTCAAGGAGGTTAAGGCCTCCGTGCGTCTGAGCGACTCCCCCTCCTGCCTCGTGGCCGACGAAAACGATCCCACCGCCCACATGGCCCAGATGTTCAAAGCCATGGGTCAGGAGATGCCCAAGATCACCCCGATCCTGGAGATCAACCCCAAGCACCCCATCGTCGCCAAGCTAAACGACATGAAAGACGACGCCCTCTTCGAAGACGTCACCCACCTGCTTTTCGAACAGGCCATGCTGCTTGACGGCAGCGAACTGAAAAACCCCTCCGGATTCGCCAAACGCCTCAACGCAATCTTAGAAAAAGCTCTATAATTCAACCCCCTTTTCGAGGGGGTTTTTCGCTTTAGTCTTTCTAGGCTATCATCCTGCTATTTGTTGACTTTACACTGACACAAAGAGTTCCGATGAGCATCTATCAAGAGACCCTGTCGTTTCTTCATACGCATTTTGATCCTGCCACCCCTTCGGACACCCTAACCCAGAATCATACCGACGAACTCAAACAGCGCCTCAGCGCCGTCGATCCGGAGCTGGTATTCGGCTCGGAAACCAAGGAAGAGATCCGCCGCGCCTTTACGGACTTTTACAGCGCCTCCGCCCGGATCAGCCTCTTTTTCAAGGGCGATGCCCAGATCATTCTCAAACTGCTCCCCCCCGCCCCCATCGCCGCCGACGAGGTGGTAGTAAAAAAGCTTGTTGAGCGCCTGGGCGCTCTTCGCGATGAACTGATGGGCGGTAGCCAGGAGTACCCGGACATTATCAGCGTACCCCAGAAAGAGGTGGCTGCCTTGCAGCAGATTGTGGAGCTTCATGCCCCCTTGGCTGACTCCAGGGAGCTGATACGCAAAGGGGTTATCCGTGCCTTTGAGCTGGAGAGTCGGGATATGGTGTTCTTTCTTAACGGCAAGGTGGTCATTCGCCTCTTTCAGCGCACCCGGATTGAACGCCGCTTCGAAGGGCTGCCCGATGAAGATGTGCGCCAGATCGTCGACGACCTCTACTCCGGAGCGCACGACGAGGATATGGCCGCCGATCTCGATATGGTCATGTCCACCCTCACCGACAGCAAACTCAATTTCAAAGAGATCGACAACTTCTTTTTTAACAGCGAACACATCAAGCTGATCCAGGAAGCCCTGGTGCGTTTTTACAAGCCCAAGCTCGCCCAGGACGAGATCGTCGTCAGGGCCGTGGCCAACTATATTTTGCGCGACTCCTTTTACTACATCCACGAACAGCTGGCAGAAAAACTGCTCGAACTGATCGAGCGCAAGGACAAAAATGCCGAGGCCTTCCTGCGCTACTACAACGGCAGCACCCACATACAAAACGGCCAAAAACACGTCACTCCGGAGATCATCGACGAAGAGGGCCATACGTGGAACACCGTCACCATCGTCAACTTCATCTCGCAGTTTTCCAAAAACCGCACGACGATTACCAAAAAAGAGAACCACATCCGCCGCTTTCAATCGGAAGAGGCGGAGCTGAAGGCGAGCATCGCCCAGTGCTCCGGACTGGTGGAGAAGGCCTCGCAAAAGACCCTGCCTCCGGAGCTTCAAGAAGGCCTGCTCAGACAGTTGGAGATCAACCAGCGCACCCTGAATAAAAACAGTGCCAAAAATGAGGACCAAACCTACAACGGCCTCTCCGCCGACGAAATACGCGAGGCCTTTTTAAAGAGTGTCAGGGACATGGAAAAACGAATCGATTTTCTCCACATGCGGATCGAAAGCGACACCAAGGTGATCGAAGAGATCGAGGGGAAGTTTGCCGAACAGCAACAAAAATACGACATGCTGCTGATCGCCATATCGGAGGTGCTGATGGACCGAAAAACCCCTGCCACGGCGACCGAGAAGGAATCTTAAACATTTTCTGAAAGCGAGCTTGTCACTTGATATCTGGGAAAGCCTTAAAAATCTTTAGTGTAATATTCCCTACATTTGCATTCCGCCCGACAAAAGAGCGCCATTGACCATCTACCAGGCCACCAAAGAATTTCTCATCGAACACTATGATCCCCACTGTGCTACCTGCGAGTTTACCGACGAGGATGCCTTTGAACTCTATAAACGTCTGCGGGCAGGCGATCCGGAATTTGAAGCCAACGATACCCACCAAAAAGAGGAGATCCGCCAGGCCTTTACGGATTTTTACATCAATGTGGGGAAGGTGGCGATCTTTTTCAAAAGCACGGACAAGATTATTGTCAAGCTCTTTCCCTATGAGGTTCATCCCAATGAGATGGCCTACATCAAGAAAATCTGCGCCTACGTGCAGTCCATCGCCGAAGAACTGGACAAGGAGAATGATCAGGACAATATTCTGGTCATTCCGGAGCGTTACCTGGAGGAGATGGAGCACTTTTTAAAAGAGATCTCGATCCCCGTCAACTCCCGCCAGATGATCAAAAAGGCCCTCTTCGAAGCCTTCAAACTAAAAGAGCAGGACATTATCCTCTTCATGAACGGCAAGGTGGTGATCCGCTTTTTCTGTCAGGAATCCGGAGGGGTCAGCTGCGAGCGACGCCTCGAGGGTCTGCCCTACGATGAAATCTCCGAGCTGATGGATGCGTTTTATCAAAACAACCCCGACAATGACATGGCCAGCGACCTGGAGATGATCATCTCCACCCTTACCGACAGCACCCTCGATTTCCGCGAGATCGACAACGCCTACTTTGACCGCTACCACATCAAGCTGATTCAAGAGGCGATCGTGGAGTTTATCCGCCGCAAGATGAGCCAGCCCGAGATTATCCTGAGCGCCGCGGCCAACTACATCTTCCGGGAATCCTTCTACTTTATCCACGAGCTCCTGGCGGAAAAACTGCTCGAACTCATCGCCAAGCGGGATAAAAACGCCGAAAACTTCCTGCGCTTTTACAACGGCGAAACTACCATGAGCCACGGGCAGAAATTCATTATCAACGAGATCATCGACGACAAGGGGCAGGTCTGGCAAGTCAGCATGATCCAGAACTTCATCTCCCAATATTCCAAGGCCGAAGCGAAGGTGAAAAAGACCGAACTGACCCTACGGGCACTCAGCAGCGAGCTGGCGGAGCTTCAGATGGATGAGAGCGACACCATCGACGCCAAACGGCGCATGGAGTTTTTACGCCTGAAAACGGGAACCATGCATGAAGAACTGCAGCAGTTTAAACAGTATTGGGAAGGATTGATGGGGGATTACGACAATCTGGTGATCGCCATTTCAAGGGTGCTCATGCAGCGGCGGCAGCGCCGCGCATAAGCAAAGGGGTCTCACACCGCGCCGAATTTCTCAGCTTTGGCGCTTGTTTTAAGAGTTGCGAATACATCGTAAGTAACTTCGGGAAGACTAACACCTTCACCTTTAACGGCATCGGCTACGGCGTCGATTTTCTCACCGGCATCCATACGTTTAAGTTCGCTTTTGTCCAGGTCACCCAGCTCAACCAGTTCGTTCCATACGGAGCTTTCGTCCAGTACAAACGCCTGGAACTTCACACCTTCGTAGGTGAAGCTGACGTTTTTATCCAGGTCGATGATGTAGAGCAGGTAAACACCCTCGCCCAAGTATGGCTTGTATTTTTCTACGAATGGTTCGAAGAAATCCATTGTTTCCAGTTCGCCTGCGAGGAATTCGATCTTCTCGCTGTTGGCTGTCATAACCGCTTGCTTCAGGGTAGCTTTGGGGGGAAGCTGCTTGTCGGCAGAGAGTACTTTACCTTCCGTGATAACGAGCGCGCCGCGGTAACCGAAACGTCCGCTGACGGATGTCGCACCCTTGAAAGTGGATTGCCAGTCTAGGCTGTTGTCTGTGATAAAATCCAATGGAGATGCCATGGTATTCCTTAAATAAGATGTGTACATATGCCCTATAATGTGCAAAATTCATTCTAGTTTTTCCGCCCCCAATCGGGACATTTTTGTTTATTCATAGCGTTGCGGGAGTACAATCGCTAGCAAAAAAGGTTTGCGCATGCGCTGGCAACGATTTGTCTCACTCTCTGCCCTACTCTCCTTTCTATTTCTCATGGTCACTTCGGTGGTGTTGTATATTGTCCCTCCGGGCCGTATCGCCTACTGGAGCGAATGGCGCCTGTGGGGGCTGAGCAAAGAGCAGTGGGATGATCTGCACATTGTTCTCGGTTTTGTCTTTTTTATTACCATCCTCTTTCACATCTATTTTAACTGGCACTCCATCCTGGCCTACCTGAAAAACCGCGCCCGTGCCCTGCACTTCAACTCGACGGAGTTTCTTGCATCGCTTCTATTGGTCGCGGTCGTGGGGCTGGGCACCTACTGGAAAGTTCCCCCCTTCGGCTGGGTGCTGGATCTGAACACCTGGTTTAAAGACCGTGCCGCCCTGGTCTACGGTGAACCGCCCTACGGCCATGCGGAGCTCTCCCCTTTGCGTGATTTCATCCGTAACGTCGGGGTAGAGAATGAGACGGCCAAACAACGCCTTCAGGCCCACGGCATTACTGCCGAAGGTGGAGAACCCATCGGGAAAATTGCCGAACGCTACGGCATGAGTGCCAAACATCTGCACCTCATTATTCAGCCTGAAGCGGATAAACCGGTGGGTGACACTTCCATGCCGGAACGTCCGGAGGCGGGTATCGGGAAAAAGAGTATTGAGAGTTTTTCCGAACGCTTCGGGCTTGATCCGGACGAGGTCATTAAGACGCTTAAAGAGGGCGGTATGGAGGCGGACAGAACCACCACGCTGCGCGACCTGAGTGAGACTTATGGGAAAGATCCACACACCATCTACACGTTTATCCGCAATAAAATGCATAAAGAATGACACTTTGTCATGATTGACCCACGGTTGACCGATCGATGCTATAAATTGGTTATCTAATGAGAAAGGATGAACGATGTATCGCAAGATTGTCCGCGCGTTTCGACGTTTGTTCCGGGAACCGAAATCGTGCGATATCACATCGGTATTAACCGTTAAGTAAGGCCACTTCTAAATCTTTATACCCGCCGCTTCCGGATAAGCGGCGGATTCTTCTTTTATCTTCTACGACCGAACCGCATCCAACGCTTTATCGATATGATCATAGATGTTCTCTTCACCCACGTGTGCATAAAACCCGGTGGATTTGAGCAGCTCTTCCAGATTGGGGTTGACCCCGGAGAGGATAAAGCGGATATTCTGCTTTTTGCACCGCTCGAAAAACTCCTCCAAAGCATGCAGGCCGCTGGCATCCATCACCGGAACCTTGCGCATCCGGAGGATAAAGACCTTGGGCTCGTACCCCAGACTCTCCAAAACCTTCTTCAGGCTGTCCGCCACGCCGAAAAAGAAAGGCCCGTCGATCTCGTAGACCTCCACGCCCTCCGGAACCTCTTTCTTGCTGATCATGTCCGGATCGTCACGGTTTTCGCTCTGAACTTCGCCCAGGACATTAAATTGACTGCGGGTGTCCTGGATACGGGTTACTTCGATAATCCGCTTGATAAAGAGAAACGACGCCATCACGACCCCGACCTGCACCGCAACAGTCAGGTCCACCAGCACCGTCAGCAAGAAGGTCACCACCAGGACCATCGCATCGCTTCGGTGGCCTTTGAGAATATGGATAAAGTGGGGCAGCTCGCTCATGTTCCAGGCGACGACAATCAAAATAGCCGCCATGACCGCCATGGGAATCTGCACGATCCAGGGCGCCAGAAAATACATAAAGAGCGCAACCATCAACCCGTGAATGATGCCGGAGAGCGGCGTGCGTGCTCCGGATTTGATATTGGTCGCCGTACGGGCGATGGCTCCGGTTGCCGGGATACCCCCAAAAAAGACAGAACCGATATTAGCCACACCCTGCCCGATCAGCTCCGTATCGCTGCGGTGGCTCCGCCCGGTCATCCCGTCGGCCACGACGGCGCTCAGCAGTGACTCGATGGCGGCCAGGAGTGCGATAGTCAGGGCATCGGGGATGAGCAGCTTGACCATGTCCCAGTCCATCTCCGGAAGTGACGGCGACGGCAGGGTCTGGGGAAGCGCCCCAAAGTGGGTCTCAATAGTGGGTACGGGGATGCCAAAAAGGGCCACGGCCAACGCTCCGAAAATCACTACGATAATAGGAGCCGGTACCTTGGGGCTGAAGCGCTTGCTCAGCAGCAAAATGGCCACGGAGACCCCACCCAAAAGAACACTAAAGGGGTTAAGCGTACCCATAGCCCCCCAGTAATCAACCATCTTGTCAATAAAATCCACCGAGACCGTCTCCATGGAGAGGCCGAAAAAGTCCTTGATCTGGCTGATAAAAATGATGAG
>QKHD01000082.1 GCA_003250175.1 Helicobacteraceae bacterium | reverse complement strand
ATGCTAAATCCGCCCAGCTCAAAGGGTTTTTCGTCTTTGACCGCCACATCGGCACGGCTGCTGGGGGTTCCCTGACCGAAGGGGTCGTTTTCCAGCATAAAGCAGTCCTTCTCCGGAGTATAGATAGGAACATCCAGCGCCTCTTTCACCGCCTTGTTACTCCAGACGTGATCAAAATGGCCGTGGGTGTTGAGAATGGCCACCGGCTCGGCCACGCTCGCCTGCACCCAGGCCAATGCGTCCACACCGGGGTCGATAATCAGGGACTTGCCCGCTTTGGTTAGTACATAGCAGTTGGTCTGGTAGGCCCCCATGGGGCGGGATTGGATGGTCATGCTCATGGGCATTGTCGAGACTCCTTTAGTGAACGGATAATGTAGACCCAGCCCGGTTTGGACGGGACAAGATAAAACAATGTTTTATTCGGTTTTTCTTTTCGGGGTGCAAGGGGGGCTGTCTTAAAAGTAAAACGCATCTGAGGGTAGTCAAAGCCTCCCGGAAAAAGCTGATTGCAGCGCAAAATCCGGAGCAGACTCATGGGAAAGGCGATCCAGATCGGGCGCTTTTCAAACTGCAGCAGCGCGTACTCCGAGCAGGTAGGATAGTAGCGGCACTTCCCCGGGCTGATGGGGGAGATATACCGCCGATAAAAGTGGATCAGCCCTTTAGCGACGCTTCGGAGCATATTGGTAGTGATAGTAAAAATAGATGGCGGCCACCAGAGCCATGATCAGAAACAATCCCGCAAAGAGCAGCCCGATGTGATCAAAGATCCACTCCTGGTAGGCACCGAAATAGTAGCCGCTTAAGACCATCATACAGTTCCAGACAAAAGCGCCAAAAAGCGCGGAGAGGAAAAAGATGCGTCGGTTCATTCCCGCGGCTCCGGCCGGCAGAGAAGCGAGCTGACCGATTCCGGGGCTAATAAAGGCGATGGAGACGGAGAAGGCACCGTGCTTGTCAAAGAACTTTTCGATGTCCTTGAAGACCTCTTCCTTGATCAGAACATAGTGGCCATATTTGATAATGAAGGAACGGCCAAAATAGCGGGCCAGGTAGTAGTTGATGTGCGCACCGGTAATACCGCCAAGGGTTCCGGCAAAGAGAATCCAGCCAAGCTCCAACGTACCCTGATGGGCCAGGTAACCGGCAGGAATGAGTACAATCTGACTGGGCAGTGGGATAAAGGTAAAGACAAGCATAAGCGCGACAAAGATTCCCACATAACCGATCTGAACGGTCAGGTCAAGCAGGTATTGGGCCAGTGTTTCGAACATAAAATCCCCCTGAAGCTGGTAGGGGGATTATAGCGAGATTGGCTAAAACGGCCAGAGGGCGCTAAGCAGCTTGGAGGCCCAGCCTTCGTTGGTGCTGCGGTCAATATCGCCTTCGGTTTTATAGAGGATTTTCGCATCGGCAATCTGGGTGGAGAGAATGGTGTTATCCGAACCGATATCCTCCGGACGGATCACCCCGCTCAGCTGCATGATCTGTTTTTCGCCGTTAATCAACAGTTCACGGCGGCCGGCCACAAAATAGTTGCCGTTACCCAGCACCTTGATGACCCGTGCGGTGATGTTGGTCTGGAAGTTTTCATTGCGGTTGTTCTGACCGGTTCCGGAGAAGTCCTTGGCAGAGTTCCAGCTGGCACCGACGCCCAACGTATTATTAAGCGCACCCGTCAGCTTACGCATACCCTTTTCCGAACCGCCGTAGGTAAAGGCGGCCGGACCAAAGGCTGTCTCATTCTGGGTAGCCAGGGTTTTTGAGCCGGTGGACGAAGCGGTCGCGGACTCGACGATCTGGATCGTCACGATGTCGTTAACCTGCATCGCCTTACGGTCGGAAAAGATCGTGTTGTCCGCCGCACGGAAGACGCTGCCCAGGTTGCTGCTGTCTTCAAGCTCTTTGGACGGCATCTCTTCGACATATTTGGGTGCTTTAAAATCGATGTCGGGCTCCAGCGGCTTGGCACTGCATCCGGAGAAGACGATCAGGGCTGTGGCAAGAAGGTACAGGGATGGTTTCACGTCGGTGTCCTTAGTCACGAGATGCTATAATCTGAGCAAAAACTATTCCAATACCAACCATATTAAGGATGCCCCATGAGCCAACTGCTGCAAAAAATCAAAGACGACGTCAAGGAAGCGATGCGCAACAAGGAAAACTTCAAGCGCGACACCCTCCGGACCCTCACCGCTGCCATCAAACAGCAAGAGGTCGACTCCCGACAAGAAGCGGATGATGCCCTGGTTGAAACCCTGATTCAACGACTGGTCAAGCAACGGGACGAAGCGGCTTCCCAATATAAAGAAGCGGGCCGTGAAGATCTTTATGAACAAGAAAAACTGGAAGCGGAGATTTTAAAATCCTACCTTCCGGAGCAGCTCAGCGACGCCGAGCTGGAAGC
>QKHD01000043.1 GCA_003250175.1 Helicobacteraceae bacterium | reverse complement strand
TACTACCTCGGGCAGTTTAACGAAGCCCTGGATTTTATCAACGAAGCGGTCAAGAAAAACAGCACCATCTCCAAAGAGTTTGACGAGACACGCAAGAAGATTCAATACTCCATCGAATCCGGAGAGATTATCCTCCGGAACGGATTTTAGCGAGCAGGAAACTTATTAGTTAATAATATAAATTTAATTATCATTGCATGACTTTATATTAAGGATAGCAATGAAATCAATGCGTATGGCTTTAATGGGGCTGGTTCTCGCAGGCACCTCCCAACTTTTTGGAGGCACGGACGAAGCTTTTTCCAATATACGTTTTATGACCGCAGTTATCAGTCAGGACATTCAAACGGAAGAAATCGGTGCGGTTCCCACTGATGACCGGGTACGCCTCCAGGAGTTTGATCTGGAGTATGAGTACAATACTCCGGAGTTCGCGTTTACCGGAGTGATAGGGTTGATACCGTCACAAACGATAATGAAACTCAACTATGTCGGCGCAACACAGAAATATGAGATTGATGGATATGGTTTCGGCGTTTCGGGGCTCTATAAAGCAGTTCGTCAGGATAAACTTTTTGTTGGTGCATCCGGATCACTAACCTACCTTGATACAACAAGCACGGTGACAACGGTTATCGGTACTACAGCGGTGGATACTGCATCTGATAGTGATACGTTCCTGGGCGTTGACCTGGTGGCCGGATACGATTTTGCTCCCGGGCAGTATCTCTATGCCACCTATGCGCTCGTCGACGATCTTCTGGACTCCGAGGATTCGGATAATCGAATGTTAAGCGTAAGCTACCTCCATACGTTTTCCGGAGAGGTCGTTTTAAAAGTAGGCTTCGGTATGGACACCGTAGAAGATGAAGATTCGTTTTTTGGCAAAAAGACCGAGATGAATATTGCCGTTGGCTACGCCTTTTAATACTACTCCTAACTAAACTGCACCGGGTCCATATCGATCTCGGCCAGATCGTTGCGGGTTGCGCCGAGAGCGTTTAGGAGCGCCTTGGGCGAGGTGCTTCGTAGCAGTATCTGGTAGCGGAACTTATTGGCGATCTTCTCCACCGCGCAGCGGCCTTTCCCCACCATCTCCACATCATTAAACCGGCTCAGTCCCGCCGCCATCGCTTCCATTGCTCCGGAGGCCTTTTCATCCTTCGCATGGGAAAACAGAATGCGCGCCAGGCGGGTGTGGGGCGGGTAGAGCCCTTCGCGGTTGCGCAGTTCGTCCTGTAAAAAGAGTTCGTAGTCTTCCAGATAGTGGCGGATGTAGTCGTCGTTGATGCTCTGGATGTAGACCTCGGAATCCTCCTTGCGTCCGGCGCGGCCCGCGATCTGGAAGAGCAGGGAGAGGGTGCGCTCCGGAGCGCGGTAGTCGGCGGTGTGGAGGATGTAGTCGATCCCCAGGATGACCGCTAAGTTAACCTCGTGGTAGTTGTGCCCCTTGGAGAGCATCTGGGTGCCGACGAGCACGTGGGTCTTGCCGTCGTTAAAGGATTTGAGCAGCTTTTTGAGCTTGCCGGGGCTGCCGGCGCTGTCGCGGTCGAACTTCTCCACCACCGCCTCCGGAACCGTCTCGCCGATGTAGCGCACCACCTCTTCCGTACCGGAGCGCTGCGTGGTCAGGGCCTGGGCCTTGCACGTCGGGCACTGCTGGGGGATCGGTTCGGCGTAGTTGCAGTAGTGGCATTTGATGAGGCGTTTGTCCAGGTGGAGGCTCATGCCGACGCTGCAGTAGGGGCACTCCACGCTCTTGCCGCACTCGCGGCAGACGAGGTACTTGAAGTTGGCCCGGGTGGGAGAGAAGACGATGGCCTGCTTGCCCCGGGCGAAGTTCTCCCGCAGGGCGGAGAGGCTTGATTCGGTGGGAAGCTCCTCCGGAGACTTGATGAGGCGGATGTTTTTCTTGGCCGCAAAATACTGCCCCTTGAGCCGGAAAAAGGGAAAGCGCGCGTAACTGGTGAGGCTGGGCGTCGCACTGCCAAGTAGGACGGGAATGCCCCGCGCCTTGCCCATGACGATGGCGACGTCCCTGGCATGGTAGCGGGGACGGCTGGAGGATTTGTAGCTGTCGTCGTGCTCTTCGTCGACGACGATGGCCCCGAGCTTGGGCACGGGCAAAAAGAGGCATGAGCGTGCCCCGGCGACGATCCGGATGGTGCCGTTGTGAAGCCCTTCCAGAATATCGGCCTTGCGCTTGGGGGTGATCTTGGAGTGCCAGATGGCGATGGCCTCGCCGAAGTGCTCCTTGAGGCGCTGCTCGATCTGCGGGGTGAGGCTGATCTCGGGCATCAAAAAGATGGCGTTTTTGCCCTCCGCGATGAGGTTTTCGAAGAGCTTCATGTAGATCTCCGTCTTGCCGCTGCCCGTGTCACCAAAAAGCAGGCTCACGGGGTGCTCCAGACAGAAATCCAGAGCTTCCTGCTGCTTGGGGGAGAGGGTAATGGCGGTGTTCAGCGTCAGCGGCTCCGGAGCGCTTTCCGAGGTGAAGGGGTGGAAGAGGGCCAGGGTCTCCGCCAGGGTGCAGAAGTAGTATCCGGAGATGAAGCGCACCGTCTCCAGGTCGCTCTCCGGAAGATAGGCGCCCGTCGTGCCTAAAATGGGCTGGCAGGCAAACTCCGGAGCCTCGCAGCTGCCCACGATGTAGCCGGTGAGCTCTTTTTTGGAGACGGTGATCTTCACCTGGGTCAGGACGGCCAGTTCGGTTTCGCTGGTGTAGGTCAGGAGGTTGAGTCGGTGTCCGGTGACGGCGACGAGATAGTAGTGCATACGGCCCCTTTTATGGGATGAATTTTATCACCCGAAGGTAAAATGTCTGCAAATGCAAAGGAGAGCGTATGAAAATCAGTGGATTGGAATTCCCCCATATCTTGGCGTTGACGTGGGTCGTCGTCTTTATCTGGCTGGGGATCGACCCGGTCAACCGGGATGTATGGGTCGTGGAGGTGGCGCCGCTGGTAGCGGTTTTTGTGGCATTGGCGGCAACCTTTAAACGCTTTCGCTTTTCCGACACGGCCTATGCCATGATGGCGGTCTGGCTTTTTTGGCACACCGTGGGCGGGCACTACACCTTCGAGCATGTCCCCTTCGGGTTTGTCAACGACCTTTTTGGCTGGGAGCGCAACCAGTTTGACCGGGTGGGGCACTTTAGCATCGGTTTTTACGCCTACCCCATGATGGAGTGGATGCGGCGCAAAAACTTCGCCGGGATGGTGCAGGCGTCGTTCATGGGGCTCTTTTTTATCATGAGCATCGCCGCGCTCTATGAGATCATCGAGTGGTGGTACGCGGCGGCCGAGGGCGGTGCTGACGGTCTGGCCTTTTTGGGCTCCCAGGGCGATATTTGGGATGCCCAGAAGGACATGCTGATGGATACGCTTGGTGCCATGAGCGCCATAGCCCTTTTCTGGATCATCCGTCCGGATCAGAAAAAAAGCGCGTAGAGTAAAAAGCCCGTCGCCAGCAGAACCGCCGCGAAAAAAGCCGCCCGAAACCGCATGGCCAGCAGGCAGGCCAGCGCATACAGGGCGGCAAACCACTCCGGCGTGGTAAGTGGTGTGGCGGTGACGGGCAGGGTAAAGAGGGCGGTGAGCATTCCGTCCATTACCCCGCCGAAGCCCGCCAGATGCAGCCCCATACTCACCGGATAAAAGAGCACAAAAACAAGGCTTAAGGGGATGGAGAGCAGCTGATACGGCGTAAAGGGCTCAAAGATCAGATGCACCACCGGCAGCATCAAAAGAAAAAGCAGCAGGTGCAAAACCAGCACCATTTTCCACACACCGACCTTCACATGCCGCACCACGAGAAAGATAAAAAACACCCCCGCCGCACTGAGCCAAAACCCGATACTGAGCAGAAGCGACGGCATGATCGCCACGAGCAGCAAGAGGGTTACAAAAAGCAGGCCGAAATTGAGCACGTGCAGATGACGCCAGAGCATGAAGAGTCCCACCGCCAGCATACCGTAGGCGCGAACCAACGAGGGCGGGGTGTCGGTAAAAATGAGGTAGCCAAAGAGCAGGGCCGCGCTGAGCATGCCCAGATCAAAGAGCCGGTTGCGGTAGGGAAAGTAGCGGGCCTGAACAAAGCGGTAGAGCGGGCTTAACAGTCCCACGATAATCGCCCCCAAAAGCCCAAGGTGAAATCCGGAGAGGGCGATGAGGTGGGCAATACCCAGGTGGGTCACCCCGGTGCGCAGCTCCTGATTCAAGGGCCGGGCAAAATACAAGGCGGCGTAGAGTTCCCGCATCAGAGGCTCCGGATGCTGGACGGCCACACCATCTCGTACCCGGTCGCCCCAGCGCGTCTCCTCCGGATGGAGGGTAAGATCAAAGGCGGGGGCGTAGAAACGGTCAAGATAGTCCATAAAAGCAATCTCCTTGGTCAGCAGCGAGAGGGAGAGGGTACGTCCGGAGAGGTTTTTGAGGGCTTCGCGGGAGGTGGTGTAAAAGGTGGCCTGTGGGCTTTGCAGCAGCAACACGGTGTAGCGCCCCTTGGCGCCGGTTTTTTCATACTGCTTGATGACGGTGGCGTCAAGCCGCTGGACGGGTTGGGCAAGGAAGGTTCGGTAGTCGTGGTAGCGGGCGAAGAGGTGCAGCAGCAAAAGGGTAAGGAGCAGGGCAACGACCCCGCTCCAGGCGCGCCATCCCGAAACAAACGGAAGGCGCGGGGCAAGCATGGCTAGATGACGATTTCGAATTCCACGCCGTCGGGTAGGTTGTGCGCACCCAGCCGGCCGTGCATCTTCTGCTCGATAACGTTTTTCGCCACAAAAAGCCCCAGCCCCGTGCCGTTTTTATCGAACTTGGTGGAGTAGTAGGGGTCGTAGATCTTGTCCATCGCCTCCTGGGGGATGGGGCCGCCGTTGTTGGCGATTTTGGTAATGCTCTTGCCGTCGGCCGTCTTATCCAGCGTGATGGTGATGGTACGGTCGCCCTTGCGGCTCTCCAGCGCCTCCATGGCGTTGGTCAGGATGCTGACCAGCACATGGATGTACTCGTTTTTCGGGCCTTCCACGGCGATGTGCTCGTGCAAAATGCGGGTGGTGATGTCGATATGATCGCCCCGGATATTGGGGCGGATAATATCTTCCGCCGTCCGGATCGCCTTGATAAGTTCAAATTTGCCGCCGGGGTTGATGTCGGGGGTAAAGATGGAGCGGAAGGAGTCAAGGGTTTTGGACATCTCCTGGATGATTTCCAAGGAGCGATCGGAGAAGGTTTTGAGGTAGAGATCGTCCAGTTCGCCGAAGTGCTTGGCCTCTTCGATATCCTGAATCATCAAAGAGAGGGCGCTCAGCGGCTGACGCCAGTGGTGGGAGACCAGCTGCAGCGCTTCGCCCACGGCGGTAAAGCGGGACTGCTGGAAGATGATCGCATCTTTCTGGCGGTTTTTTTCCAGCTCCTGTCGGATGGTCTCCTGCAGCTCCCCTTCGTAGCGCACCAGCCGGGTGATGTCCTCGAAGGTCGCGATGATACGGTGGTTGGTGCCGTAGATGAACTTTTTGGCGGTGACGGAGAAGATGAATTCCTGATCTTTGTAGCAGATCATGGCGCGGTGACTTTCGTCGGGGTGTTCGAGGATGTGGGTGGTCCAGCGGGCGTCGTTGACATCTTTTTGCAGGTAGCCGTCGCGTTCGGCAAAGAGGTTGCAGATGCAGCTGTATTTTTCCTTGAACTCCTCGATGGAGGTGTAGTCGTCGATGTAGTCGAAAAAGCGGCGGTTGGTCTTGATGATTTCGTAGCCGTCGGTGATGACGATGATGCTGTTTTGGGCGTTGAGGATCGATTCGATGTAGAGGCGCTGCTCGCTCAGCTCGTGGGTCTTGGCGTCGGATTTGGCTTTGAGGGAGGTGTTGAGTGCAGAGATCACTCGGTCTTTTTCTTTTAAATCCTGGATATGGCGGCGCTGGGCGATGCGCAGCTGGTGCACGTAGCCAAACAGCAGGCCGAAAATTACTCCGACAATAGCCGGGATGGGGAGTAGGGCCGTGTCAAAGCGGCCAAAAAGAATTTCGGACTGAATCGCACCCCCGACCAGGGTGATGGCCATGGAGAGCAGAAGATAAAGAAGATAAATCGCAGCGTTTTGCATGGGTCAGATGGTGGGCATGTCGATGCCGCCCGGAATGGGGCTCTCGAACTCGACGGGAATTTTGGTGTCCTGATGCTCGTAGTGGGTCACTTCGACCTCGCTGCTTGCGTCGACGAAGCGGGTGAACCGCTTCTGAAAGACCATCTTGACCGTTCCGATGGGGCCGTTACGCTGTTTGCCGATGATAATCTCCGCATCTTCCTCTTCCTGGGCGACGAAGGTGGATTTGTACTCCTTGCCATCGTCCTTGGCCTTTTTCTCCCGCTCGCGTTCTTCCTTTTCCTTGTAAACGGCGTCGCGGTAGATAAACATGATGATGTCCGCATCCTGTTCGATCGCTCCGGATTCGCGGATGTCGCTGAGCATGGGGCGCTTGTCGCTGCGGCTCTCCAGGCCGCGGTTGAGCTGGCTGAGCGCGATGATGGGCATCTCCAGCTCACGGGCGAGCATCTTGATCCCCCGGGAGATTTCGCTCACCTCCAGCTGGCGGTCTTTGCTGTTGCCCTGACCCGACATCAGCTGGATGTAGTCGATGATGGCGAGGTTGACCTCCGGATGCTTGCTTTTAAGCTCCCGCAGCTTGCTTCGCAGCTTTCCGATGGTGAGCATCCCGTCGTCGTCGACGAAGAGTTTGGACTGGTTAAAGAACTCCACGCTTTTAAAGAGCGTGTTCCATTGATTGTCGTCCATGTCGCCGACCCGGATGTTTTGCAGCGGAATGGAGGAGTGGGCCGCCATCATACGCATCATAAGCTGCTCGGCGGGCATCTCCAGGGAGAAGATGGCGACGCCCTGGTTGTGCTTGAGGATGTTGTTGGCGATGTTGAGGACAAAGGCGGTTTTCCCCATCGCCGGACGGGCGGCGACGATAATCATGTCGCCCCGGCCGAATCCGGAGGTCTTTTTATTAAGCCCGTAAAAGCCCGTATCCACCCCGATGACCATGGAGTTGCCCCGGGCCTTGTTTTCGTTGATCCGCTCCAGGGTCTCCTTGGTGACGGTGGGGGCGTCTTTGAAGTCCTTGCTGTTGCTGTCGGTGGTGATCTTGTAGAGCTTTTGCTGGATCTGGTCGATCGCCTCGTCGCTGGTCATGTCCTCTTCCATGGTGACCTTTTTGATCTCCGTAGTCAGGCGGATAAGCTCGCGCTTTAAGGCCAGCTCTTTAAGCTCCTGGGTGTAGGCGGCGGTGTTGGAGAGCGGGTTGGCCGCCAGAATCTCCAGCAGGGCATTTTCGTCGAATTTGTTCTTGATCTTGAGCCGTTTTTTGATGAACTCCTCGTCGATGGGCATGTCGTCGCCGTAGAGCTCTTCCATGGCCTTGAAGATGTTCTGGTGGGCGGGGAGGTAGAACTGGTCGGCCTTGAGGGCACTCTGGACAGTATCAAAGACGGAGGGTTCGAAGAGAATGGAGCTGAGAACCGATTTCTCGATATTGATATTGTGCAGATTGTCCATGTACAGCGCTTTAGGGAAATTGGAGCGGTTAAAATGCCCGTTAAAAAATGATTATATTCAAAGGGCTATGAGAGGGAAATTAAGCAAGGGCTTCCGGGGGGTTACCCCTTGGAAGCGGCCTTGAGGGTGTCGGCGATGAGGAAAGAAAGCTCCAGCGCCTGTTCGCCGTTAAGGCGCGGGTCGCAGAAGGTGTGGTAGCGGTCTTCGAGATTCTCTTCCGTAATCTGCTGGGCACCGCCCACGCACTCGGTGACGTCGCGTCCGGTCATCTCCAGGTGAATCCCGCCGGCCACGGTGCCTTCGGACTGGTGAATCTGGAAGAACTCCTTGACTTCCTGCAGGACGTTGTCGAAGAAACGGGTTTTGTAGCCGTTGTCGGTCTGGTAGGTGTTGCCGTGCATCGGGTCGCTGCTCCAGAGGACGTTTTTGCCTTCACGCTGGACGGCGCGGATCAGCTCGGGCAGTTTGTCGCCCAGGTTGCCCGCACCCATCCGGACGATGACGTTCATGCGGCCCGCTTCGTTCTCCGGATTAAGGGTATCGAGGAGTTTGATCAGGTCGTCCGGATTGGTGGAGGGGCCTGCCTTGACACCGACGGGGTTTTTAACACCGCGCAGGTACTCAACGTGGGCACCGTCGGGCTGGCGGGTACGATCCCCGATCCAGAGCATGTGGGCGGAGCAGTCGTACCAGTCTCCGGAGAAGCTGTCTTTGCGCGTCAGCGCCTCTTCGTAGTGCAGCAGCAGCGCTTCGTGGGAGGTGTAGAGAATGGTCTCTTTCAGCTCGGAAGCGTTGTCGCTGTCGATGCCACAGGCTTTCATAAAGGCCATCGCATCGTCGATGCGCTCGGTCAGGTCCTGATAACGCGCGCCCGCCTGGGATTTAAGGATAAAGTCCAGGTTCCATTTGTGCACCTGGTGCAGGTCGGCCAGACCGCCGCGGGCGAAGGCGCGCAGCAGGTTCATGGTGGCGACGGACTGGTTGTAGGCTTTGATCATCCGCTCCGGATCGGGAATACGGGACTCCGGTGTGAAAGCCAGGTCGTTGATAATGTCGCCGCGGTAGCTGGGCAGCTCCACGCCGTTGATCGTCTCGGTATCCTTGGAGCGCGGCTTGGCGAACTGCCCCGCCATACGGCCCACCTTGACCACCGGCTTCTGCCCGGCGTACATCATGACGACGTTCATCTGCAGCAGGATCTTAAAGGTATCCCGGATATTTTTGGCATTGAAGTCGGCGAAGCTCTCGGCGCAGTCACCGCCCTGGAGCAAAAAAGCCTTGCCTTCGGCAACCTTGGCCAGTTCACTTTTCAGACGGTTCACCTCTCCGGCAAAAACCAGGGGCGGGTACGAAGCGAGGGTTGCTTCCACCTGCTTGAGGTGCTCCTGGTCGGTGTAGGTCGGGTGCTGCTTGATGGGAAATTTTCTCCAGCTGTCAGGTGTCCATGTGCTCATTGGTTATCCGTTTGGTTGTATTGAATTTCAAATAATCCGCGATTATACCACCCTTGGCTTACAAAATACAGACATCGGAAATGCCTTTTTAAAATAAGATTTTAATTTTCAAGAAAAGTTTTAATCTATATGAAAGTAATATAGCCAGCAAAACCCGAAATGAAGAAGAGGTCATGCATCGAAGCGCCCAGGCC
>QKHD01000320.1 GCA_003250175.1 Helicobacteraceae bacterium | reverse complement strand
GATGGCCAGGGAGAGGGCGTGCTGACGCTGGGATAACAGAAGGTTTTCCACCCGTTCCACGGCCTGTTGCACGGTTTTTTGGGTATGGTCTTTAAAGAAGAAGTTATTGTAGGCAACCAAAAGCAGTACGATGATGCCCAGTACCAAAAGCGGAAGGGCAATAATCAGAAGGTAAAAGCTTCTGCGGCTGCGAAAAGGGTTGGGACGGATCGACGGCATGACACCACTCCTGGGAGACCTTTGGGGAATGGTAGCGTAATTAAAATTTCACGAAGGAAAATTGCCCCCGAAGGGGCGGAAGGAAGAAAGAATTGTCTTACGGACTTATGAATGACTTAATCAAACAGTCCGGGGCGTTTGATGTGGGCTGTTGCCGGTCTCAGGCTTCTTCGCTCCGACGATCGTAGGCTGGTACGACCTGCGGGTAGATCTGCGAAAGTGTTCTCGTATGCTTTGAACATTACCTCCTCCAGGGTCAGGCTGGGGCGGTTGTGGGCGTCGGAAGCGAAAAATTTCTGGATCAGGCATGTCATCGTTTGCTCCTTAGGCTGTTGATAAAAGCATCATAGAAAAAAAGATTCGAAAAAGATTCGAATTAAAGAACCGACCATAAAAAAATTCCCCTCCCCAACTCAAAGGGAAATGTGGCATAATCGCCGCAAAAACCTCCGGAGGTTCCCCCATGCACGAGGCCTTTTACGCCGATCTCCAAACCATCTATGACTATATCAGCCAGCGCAACAAACGCATGGGTGAATACTACAAAGCCGCACTCTCCAAGGGCGAGATGAAAAAACGCGACGAGCTGGACGCCTTTTTGACCCTGCTGGAGATGGAGCCCAACGACGAAACCCGTCTGGCCGCCGCCACCAGGCTGGTCGATCTGCGCGAAGACGCCCTGACCCAGGCGATCCGTGCTGCGGGCGGGGATGAAGCCAAAGTACAGCGTGCCAAGGAGATGGGCTACGACTGGGTGAGCGCCTTTTATATGGAGGAGCACGAAGCCCTGCTGCACGATATTGAAAAAAACGAGCTGCTCACCCCCTTTTACCGGGTGCTGCTTGAGGGCGTCCACGAAGCGGGGCGCGCCTTTGGCAACCTGCACATCAGCTGGAACGCCCACATCATCAACGGGATCAATCCGGAGCTAAGCAGCCGGTTTGAGGGGGACGATGCCCAGGTCTTTGCATTTTTAAGAGAAAACCACCTGATGGACCGCGGTCATGAGGGGGTCGAAGCGGACCGCTGCTACTCCGCCCTGGTAAAAACCCGCACCGGCTATGAAGCCAAGGCCTATACCGATGTATTTGAAGATGAGGTTCACTCCGCAGCCAAAGCACTGGAGCGGCTCTGCACCGCCCTGGAAGCGGAAGAGGATGCGCTCTTTGGACAAAAAGAGGCCTATATCGCCTATTTCAAAGCGATTGTCGCGGCCCTAAAAGAGCAGGACCGCCACGAGCTGGTGACACGCTGGGCCGAGGTCGACCGACGCTGGATGCTCGTTAATGCTCCGCTTCAGGTGGGTCACCCGCTGGAATACTACGAAGACCACTACCGCAAGGCCGTGGCCATCGAGTGGGACGTGCGCATGATCAATCCCGCCAAGGAGAACTCCCGTGAGGTGGAAGAAGGGATCCGGAGCATGTTCGACACCCTCTTTGACGAAGTGGACGGTAAAAAAACCGCGGTAAAAAAACGGGTGCTGGACAACGTGGGCCGCGTGCAGCTCTATATCGGGCAGCCCATGTTCTTCTACGCCAGCGAGTTTTGCGGGCTTTTTTCCGCCCAGGTGGTACCCAACGACGAGGTGATTACCAAGGAGTCCGGCAAAAAGATTTTTGCCTTTTCCGACCGCGTACTGGACGGTATCCGCAACAAACCCCGCATGAAGATCGACACCCTTACCTTTACCAAAGAGTTTCTGGATAAGGAACACGACCTGATTTTCAACCGTGCCGAAGAGTGGCACAAGGTCTACGAGATCACCACCGTGGGCCACGAATACGGCCACGTGCTGTGGCTGGATAATGACACCGAAAGCGTCATGAACAAGGGCGGCAACTACAAAAATATCGAAGAGTTCAAGGCGACCTCCGGAGGGCTAGTGAGCTTTTTCATGAATCCGGCCCTGACGGAAATCTATTGGGAAGACGTGATGATCGACACGGTCAAACGAGCGGTCAAGCTGATTGCCTGGATGAAGGTGGCGGAGGTGCTGCCTTATTATTGCGAAGGGCTGATTCACCTGTGCGGCATGTTTGAAATCGGGGTGATCCGGGTGGAAGAGGAGCACCTGCATGTCGATCTCGACAAGGCGGCCTTCGAGCGGATGCGCACCTGGTACCTGAAAACCTATAAGGAGCTCGCCGCCCACTATCTGGCCAAGGCCGATGCCTCAGAGTTTCTCAACCGTTATATGAAAAAAGAGCACGGCTTTTTCAAGCCCCTCAATCCGGAGCTGGGCGCCTTTGTCGACCACTACTACCACCTCTATCAAACCATTGGCCGGGTAGCGGCGGAGGATTAAAAGAGATCCTCTTCCTCTTCCGTGCCCACCACCCGGTTACGGCCGTTTTCCTTGGCCAGATAGAGCCGTCGGTCGGCCAGGTCGATCATCTGTTCAAAACTCTCCGAGAGATGCTCCGTCACCCCGGCGGAGACCGTAATACGAAAACTCTCCCCCTCGTAACTGATTAACAGCTTTTGTACCTGATCGCGCAGCCGCTCCACCATGGGAAGGGCGTGCCCTTCGTCCACCCCTTGCAGCAAGACACAAAATTCCTCCCCGCCGTAGCGTGCAGCGATGTGCGGTGCGGGGA
>QKHD01000225.1 GCA_003250175.1 Helicobacteraceae bacterium | reverse complement strand
TTTGCATGCTGCCGTGAATTTTCAAGGGTATTGCTTGGGGCAGCGGATAGCCCAGGAGATGGACCATGAGGCGATAGAGATCATCGTGGCTTTTTATATCCATCGCTACGGCGTCCGGAAGGCCCTGGGAGACAAAGGGCACACGGTAGACCTCCGGGGTAAACCGGTTATGTCCCAGGGGGCCTTCGGTCATCTCCCCGTGGTCGGAAGTAAAAAGCAGCACGGCATTTTTTTCCTGGGCAAAGGTTCGAATCTCTTTTAATACCTGAGCGCTAAATGCCAGGCTGGCATCGTAATCTTCCCGTACCTGTACCGCCCGATCCAAAGCCGTAGAACGGGCCCGAAAGCTCTCCGGATAAAATCGGTAAGGCGAGTGGGCGCCGGCCATCTGCAAAACAATACACTGTGGTTGCTCCGGATTGTACATTGCTTTTAGCGTATCCAGCAAAAGCCGGTCATAGCGTGGCGCGAGCTTTTCCCTGGGGGTTGTAACCAACAAATCCAGTGCATCTTCCCCTAAAAAGGGGCGGATATAACGCAAATTTCCCTCCGTCTGGGCGGAGATAAACGCGGTCTGATAACCCTGGGCTTTGGCGAGGGAAAAAAGATTCTCTCCCCATCCCTGTTTCCAGTTTTTTGGAGCAGTAAAGCCATTCAAGAGTATCGGCAACACCACATCCGTATTGGTTCCGGCGGAATAGATCGCCTTGACATCCGGAGCAATCCGCAGGTCGTACCGCAGACTTTCGCCAACCAAAACAATCAGATGCCCCGCACCCTGACCCTCCGGAGCAGCCACCCGTTTCAGGGCCTTTTCCGGGGATGCCGAAGCCGGTTTGGTCAGTAGCATCACCGTTGCCTTCAGTGATGCGAAGGGCGGCGTCACCCACACAGCCGTGACCAAAACGCCACCCATCACCGCCAGCCGCAGCCCGCTGGAATAGCGCGGCGGAAATTTCCGGGTAATCCAAAAAGCCGACAAGACCAGAAGCATGGCATGGATCAGGGCACGCTGCAAATCGGGAAGGATCAGCCCCATGCTCTCCCGGATATCGCCCGGATGGGTGAAAAAAAGAAAAAGATCGTTGGAGGTGGGTAGGGAGTGGCTGTAGGAGAGAAAGACGAGGCCGCCGATCTGCCAGGGAAGCAGAAAAATCAGCCAGGCGTACCATTTAGGGGAACGGAGAATGAGCCAGGCCAAGGCGGCCATAATCCAGATATCCGCACCCCCCGTTTCGGCGCGGAAGGGGGCCAGCCAAAGGGCTGCCCAAATAAGCGGTGCAAGCCAGCCGTACATCAAGGTGGCGGCCATGATTCAGCCTAGCGCCCCATAAAGCCCATGACCTTCTCCGAATCAAAGTTTCCGGAGAGCTCTTTTTTAATCGCGCTGACGAAGTCTTCCTGGGTGAAGAGGGGCTCGTCTTTGGTGGCGACGGAGTAGGCGCAGTTTTTCACGATCAGGTCGATCTGACCGCCGGTCAGTTCATATTCGGCCAGGGCGTCCATGTCCACGTCTTCGGCCAGAGGGGCTGTGGCGGGAATGGTCTTTTCCCACAGTTCCCGGCGCTGGCCACGATCGGGTTTTTCAAACTTGATCTTGTAGTTGAAGCGGCGGCTAAAGGCACTGTCGATATTTTCCAGTAGGTTGGTGGTGGCGATCAAAATCCCCTGGAATCGCTCGATCTGCTCAAGAAAGATGTTTTGCATCTGGTTGTGCATCTTGTCGGCACTGCTGCCCGTACCGGTACTGCGGCTGGAGAGGAACTGGTCCGCTTCGTTCAGCAGCAGAATCGGCTCGGTCTTGGTCTTTTCGACGATCTCTTTGTAGCTGTCAAAAATCTTGCGCACGTTCTTTTCGCTCTCGCCGATGTACATGGACAAAATCTTGCTGCAGTCAAAGCTGATCACCTGTTTTTTCAGGGATTTGCCCAGGGAAAGGGCCGTCAGGGTCTTGCCCGTTCCGGGGCTGCCGTGGAAGATGATCCGCGCATCGATTCCGGACTTTTTATCCCGAATACCCCAGGCTTTGAGGCGGTTCATGACGTTTTTATCGACCTGCTTAAGCAGGGTGCCGATCATGTCGCGGGTACTGGGGTGCAGCACCACGTCATCCAGGCTGGTTTTGGGTTCGATGTGCTCGAAAATCTCCTGCTCTTTAATCAGAGAATCAAGCTTGATTTTCTGGGCTTTTTTCTTTTTCTTCGGATGGATGATGTCCTGGAGCACCTCTTCATTAATGTAAAAAGAGCGGGTGATGCCGCCGAAGGGGCTGAGCATCTCGTCGTAATCGACAATCCCTTTTTCAATCAGCTTGGAGCTGTCTTCGAGGATTTCGCGGTTTTTGATCTTTTCATAATCGTCAAAACTGATCAGGTCAATCAGGGTGTTCATATCGCGCAGGTTGTCATCAGTGGAGGAGTACTCCTCTTTGAGCAGGCCTAAAAAGATGATCTGTTCGTTTTCGTCCAGCTCGTGCTCTTTGAAAATCTCCTCCATCTGCAGGGGGTTTTCGCTCAGCTTGATCCGCTCGTTGATCTGATTTTCCAGAAGACCCAGCTTGGACTTGATCCGCTTAAAGTTGGGCGAGGTCTGATCGTAGCTCTGGCGGATAGCCAGCAGTTTTTGATAGAGCTCGATCCGGAAAAACTGGTCTTGCAGGTATTCGAGGTGGTCGGAATAGGGCTTGAGCTCCGGCAACGCAAAGTCCAGGGTGCCGTCCTCAAGAAGTTTCAAAAAAGAGCTGGAGAGGGAAACAGACCCGTGCAGCAGCTCCAGTGAAGCGATCTCGCTGGTTTTGATGTGGTGCAGGGAGTTGAGCACGATCCAGCCGAAATCGATCAGATCTTTAATGGTGCCGATCTCTTTGACGTAGCTGTAGTCGTCTTTGCCGAAGTTGGTGATCAAAATCTCCATCACCCCCATCTCGGAACTGCCGCCCAGATACTCCTTGGTCAGCAGTTTGAGGATGCCCAGCTCCTTGTCGGAGCATTTAAGTTGGGTGTAGACCTTGCTCTTTTTTGCATCTTCCAGTTCTAAAAATTCAATGAGGTGTTTCAATGATTGCCTTTTGTACAGTTCTTTTCGTCTAGCAGGGTATCGATTTTTTTGAGGCGCGTTTGAATCTCGGCCTGACGCTCGGCTTCCTGGTTGTCGTTAAAGACCAGATTGTAATAAGTAATGGTCAGGGCCGGTGCCATGTAAAAATATTTGCTCAGCAGCAGGGCCGGCGTCAAGGACGCACCGATCCCCGCACCCACCACCATGTAGTGAAAAAACGAAGTCTCTTCGGCGGGAACCTCCCGGATGTTTCCGGAGAGACTATCCTTTTCGAAGACCAGGGCATCGCAGGATTTGTGCTCGTCCGTGGGTCGCACCTCCTTGATGGTACACCCCGAGGCCAGTATCAACAACACACCCATAGCCGCTGCTCGTATGATCAAAAAAATCCCCGCGTTTTACGTATAAATTAAGGGCTGATTCTACCATTTTTTCTCTTTTTGCCGATATTCCAAGGTCAATCAAAGGTCAATCAAAGCATTTTATGCTAGTATTCTGCCATTTTGAGGTTACTTTAATAAAGGAATTTCCTTGCGTTCGGCCCTAATAACACTCCTATTTTTTATTGTCCCGCTCATGGCGTCCACCGTCAATGAACTCTCCTGGCCCAAGGAGAAAACCTTTCTTCAATTCCTTGAAGACCATAATGTAAGCCAATCCCTCTACTATAATCTCGACGAAGACGACAAAGAGATGGTCGAGATGATTTTTGCGGGGATGGAGTACCACACCCTCACCTCCGACACCAATCAACTCCTCCAGGCGCTCATTCCCATTACCGAAGAGCTGCAGATCTCCATCTTCGAAGACCAGGGCAACTATAAACTGGAATTTGTTCCGGTTCAATACGATATTATCCGCGAAAACATCAGCTTTGAGCTCAAAACCTCCCTTCTCAATGATCTTAAATCCATCACCGGAAACTCCAAACTCGCCCTGGAACTGCATGCGATTTTTAAAGACGCCATCGATTTCCGCCGCGATCTGCGCGAAGGAGACCGTATCTCCGTTATCTATAAGCGTAAGCTGCGTCTGGGCCGAACCTGGGGTATTCCGGAGGTAGAGGCCGCCTATATCGAGACCCACCGTAAAAAGCACTACGCTTTCTACGATGAAAAGGCCGAAGGTTACTTTGACGAAAAGGCCAAACCGGTTCAGGGGATGTTTCTCAAATACCCCCTCAAATGGTCCCGCATCAGCTCACCTTTCAGCTCCCGACGTCTCCACCCTATCTTGAACGAATACCGCGCCCATAACGGAATCGACTACGCAGCCCCCGTCGGCACGCCGGTATGGAGTGTAGCCAACGGCAAAGCGATCTATGTCGGCCAAAAGGGCGGTTACGGAAAAACCGTCGTTATCCAGCATAAAAACGGATACCTGACCAAATACGCCCACCTCAAGGGCTATGCCCACGGCGTGCGCCGGGGTGATTACATCAAGCAGGGCCAGATTGTGGGCTACGTAGGCAACACCGGCCTCTCCACCGGACCGCACCTTCACTTTGGTCTCTACAAGGGCCGTGTCGCTATCAACCCCGCCCATATCCGGGGCATTAAAAAAGACGGTCTGACCGGAGAACACCGACGCACCTACATGGCCCATGTTACCACCCAGATGGACACCCTCCACTACTACGCCGAGAACCTGACCGGCGGTGTGACGCGTATCGCATCGCTCTCCTACAGCGAAAACCCCGGCATCAGCCGCTAAGATGCAGTTCCTTTTCCACCCTCAAAGCGGTGCGGATTCGATTCTTCTCGAAGACGAACCCTACCGCTACCTGATCAAAGCCCGCAGGGAAAAAGAAGGGGCTGAGGTACACACCCGCAACCTTCAAGACGACTTTCTCCACACCTACGCCATTGAATCCATCGGCAAACGCGACGCGACCCTTCGTCTTGTTGCTCAGGAGTCGCTTCCAAAACGCGGCAGCGATCTGCACATCGGATGGTGTGTTGTTGACCCAAAAACGGTGGAAAAAAGCCTGCCCATGCTCAATCAGACAGGGGTTGGGTCTATTACCTTTATTACCTGTGCCTTTTCCCAGAAAAACTTCCGGATCTCCGAGGATCGTCTGGAAAAAATCCTGATTAACTCCTGTGAACAATCAGGCCGAAGCGATCTCATGGGTATCAATTTTTCCCCATCCCTGAGCGAATTTTTAAAAGCTCATCCGGAGTGCGCGGTGCTAGACTTTAACCCCACCGCCACCTTTGAGACCCTTGCCACCCGTACGCTGGTCATCGGCTGCGAAGGGGGCTTTTCCGATAAAGAGCGGGCCCTGTTTGGTAGCCACCCCGTCGTCGGTTTTGCCTCCGGATTGATCCTCAAAAGTGAAACCGCCGCCCTGGCCGCCGCCGCAAAGATGGTGTTATAAACAATAGGATACAATCAGCAAAATCCTAAAAAAGCGGTACCGTGGAACGACTCGTCGAAGTAGAAAAAATCTCTTTTGACTCCAAAGAAGAAATCATCCTGCGCCCCAATGAGTGGGATAAATACATCGGGCAGGAGAAGATCAAAAGCAATCTTCGTGTCTTTATCGATGCCGCAAAAAAACGTGAAGACGTCTTAGATCACGTGCTCTTTTACGGCCCTCCGGGCCTTGGAAAAACCACCCTGGCCTACCTCATCAGTACCGAGATGAACGCTAACATCAAAGTAACCGCCGGCCCCATGATCGAAAAGAGCGGCGATCTGGCCGCCATTTTGACCAACCTCAATGAAGGGGACATCCTTTTTATCGACGAAATTCACCGCCTCAGCCCCCAGATCGAAGAGGTGCTCTACTCCGCCATGGAGGATTTTCGTCTCGATATCGTGATCGGCAGCGGCCCGGCGGCCCAGACCATCAAGCTGGACATTCCACGTTTTACCCTCATCGGTGCGACGACCCGCGCAGGGATGATCTCCAATCCGCTCCGCGATCGTTTCGGTATGCATTTTAGAATGCAGTTTTATACCCACAAAGAGCTGGCCAAAATCATTACCATTGCCTCGGAGAAGCTGGGAAAAACCGCCGATGACGATGCCGGATACGAGATGGCCCGCCGCTCCCGTGGCACGCCCCGGATCGCCCTGCGTCTGCTGCGCCGGGTCCGCGACTTTGCGGAGGTAGAGGACGAACCCCGTATCCATCTCGAACGCACCCGACACGGGCTGAATGCCCTGGGTGTCAACGAGCACGGTTTTGACGAACTGGACTTGGCCCTGTTGAAACTCCTGGCCGAATCAAGGGGGCGTCCCATCGGCCTTAACACCATCGCCGCGGCACTCAGTGAAGACGAAGGCACCATCGAAGATGTCATTGAACCTTATCTGCTGGCCAACGGCTACATCGAGCGAACCGCAAGAGGCCGGGTCGCCACGCCCAAGACCTACGAGCTTTTGAAGCTCCCCATGGTCTCCGATTCCGGAACCCTCTTTTAAGGCGACGCCATGAACCATAACCATTTTTTGATGATCTTCTCCGGACTGGTCTTCTACTGGGTAGTCACCATCTACCAGCCCTTTTTGCTGGACATGGCCATTGCCGCTTTGCTGGCGATTGCCACGGCCAATCTGCACGCCTACTTTTTTGAAAAAACCCGTAACGATCTGGCCGCCGCATCCCTGATTACGCTGGTGATGGCCCTGATTCTTTTTGGTCCGATTGTCTATTTTATCGTCACCATCTCTTCCGCCGTTTCCGGAGTCGACCCCAAGCTGGTACAAAACGTTATTCAAAAGGTGCTCAAGCTCCTCGAGGAGGCTCCGGAATCCCTGCGTTTTATCGAACCGATGATCAAGGATTTTATTCAGGGTATCCAGATCACCGCCCTCTCCCAGGATGTTTTGGGGATTTTCGGTAACATCGGGGCCAAGAGTGCGATCTTTATCAAGGACACGATCCTGATCGTCATCTTCTTCTTTTTCGCCCACTTCTATGGAAAAAAGCTTCTCGTCTACCTCAAGGAAAATGTCCCGATGGACGAAGAAAACGCCGTCTTTTTATTTAACGAGACCTCTCTGGTCATGAGTGTTACCAGCTACTCCATCATTATCACGGCCATCTTCGAAGGGGCCCTCTTTGCCCTGGCAGCCTATTTTCTGGGTTACGATGCCATTCTTTTTGGTATTCTCTACGGCTTTGCCTCGCTGATTCCGGTGGTAGGCGGCATGATCATGTGGCTTCCCATCGCACTTTTCGAGCTTTATCAGGGAAATATCGGCCAGGCGATCTTTATCTCGGTCTATACGGTTGTGGTGATCTCTATCATCGCCGATACCTTCATCAAACCGCTCATTATCGGTTTTGTCAATCAGCGCCTCATCGGCAAGCCCTCCAAGATCAACTCCGTGATTATCTTCTTTGCCATTGTGGCGGGGCTTTCGACCCACGGTTTTTGGGGAATGATCCTGGGGCCTGCGGTCACGGCGTTGTTTGTGGCGATTATCAGTGTTTACGGTTCGTTACGTCACCGTAACATTGAGGAACCTTCCCCTAACAACCTTTAATAAAAACATGCTATATTGCTCTGAAGCGATTTCAACAAGAAAGGTTACGCGATGAAACTCAAACTTACAACACTGGCTCTCTCCGCGGCTCTGGCCGTAACGTTTACTGCCTGCGGCGGTGAACAACCCAAACCTGAAACTCCTGCAGTTGCTCCCGGTCTTGCCGGCGCTCCTATGTGGGTACTTGACCCAACGGTCGAAGGCGGTATCGCAGCTGTCGGTAGCGCACAAAAAAGCCCAGGCGGTCTTCAGTTCCAACGAACCGAAGCACTGGCAAATGCACGTGACGAACTGGCTCGGACACTCAGCGTCAAAGTTAACAACATGATCAAAAACTTTGCTCAATCCACCGGTATCGGCGACCAGCAGACTTTTGAAAAAGTAACCCAGCAGGTTTCCAAGCAGGTTGCTTCCCAGACCCTGAGCGGCTCCAAGCAAAAGGCGATCTGGCTCAACCCGGCGACTGGCGAACTCTTCGTACACGTCGTACTTGACCCTGCATCCGTTCAGGCTGCAGCGAAAAACGCTACCATGACCAGCCTCAAAAATGAGCAGGCCCTCTGGCAGCAGTTCCAAGCAAAAAAAGCGGACGAAACCCTCGACGCTGAAATTGCCAAACTGGCTCAATAAGCCCTCTTTTTTTCCCGACCTTTCCCGGTCGGGAACCCTTCCCCCTTTATTCGTTTTGTGTTAAAATCCCCCAATTTTAAACCGTTTTCTATCAACGCAACCAACCCCTTCTAGTAACAAAGGATCTCCATGCTTAAGATCGGCATTATCGGTGTCGGCACCGTCGGTACCAGTGTCATCAATATTCTCGAAGCCAACAAGGAAATCATCACGGCCCGCGCGGGAATCGAGCTGAAAGTCACCCGCGGCGTGGTTCGTGACCTTTCCAAAAACCGTGGCCTTTCCGTTCCCCTTACGACCGATCCGGAGGATATCCTGAACGATCCGGAGATCGATATCGTCGTCGAACTCATGGGTGGTGTCGAAGGCCCCAAGGCGATTGTCTCCAAGGCGCTTAAAAGCGGCAAAAGCGTTGTAACCGCCAACAAAGCGCTGCTGGCCTACCACCGTTATGAACTGCAAGACCTGTGCGAAGAAAACACCCTGGCTTACGAGGCCAGCGTTGCGGGCGGTATTCCCATTATTCAGGCCCTTAAAAACGGCCTTTCTGCCAACCATATCAAGAGCATCCGAGGTATTATCAACGGCACCTGCAACTATATGCTGACCAAAATGATCAACGAAGGGGTTGATTTTAACTCCGTCCTCAAAGAGGCGCAGGACCTGGGCTACGCCGAAGCGGACCCGACCTTTGATATCGGTGGGTTTGACGCGGCGCACAAGCTTCTGATTCTTGCCTCCATCGCCTACGGTGTCGATGCCAAGCCCGAAGATATCCTGATTGAAGGGATCGAAAACATCACCCAGGAAGATATCCATTTCGCCACCGAATTCGGCTACGCCATCAAGCACTTGGGTATTGCCAAAAAAGTGGGCAACAGCGTGAGCCTGCGCGTCCACCCCGTCTTGATTGATAAAAACGAAATGATCTCCAAAATCGACGGCGTCATGAACGGTATCTCCGTCATCGGCGACCGCGTGGGCGAAACCATGTATTATGGCCCCGGTGCCGGCGGCGATGCCACGGCCAGTGCGGTCATCGCCGACCTGATCGATATCGCCCGCGGCAGCGGCAGCGGCCCGGTTCTTGGCTTTAAACGTCCGTTGGA
>QKHD01000240.1 GCA_003250175.1 Helicobacteraceae bacterium | reverse complement strand
CATGGCCAACGGAGCCAGCCCCGCATCGACGACAAAGCTGTTGACAATCAGGTTGGTGGAAGTACCGATGAGGGTCATCGTCCCCCCGAGAATAGCAAAATAGGAAAGCGGCAGGAGGAGCTTGGAGGGGATGAGGCTCTTTTGCCCCTTGATCGCCCCCATCAGCATGGCCACGACGGCTGTGTTGTTTAAAAAGGCCGAAAAGAGTGTGGTCATGGCCGAAAGTTTCAGCAACGACACCCGGTACGATCCGGAGCTCAGCAGTGCCGGAGCGATCCGTGCGATCAGATGCACCTTCTCCATCACCACCGAGACCAGCAGCAGCAGGATCAGTGTGATGAGCGAGGGGTTGGAAAAGTTATTTAAAAAGCGCTTGGTCTCTACCAACCCGACCAGATGATAGACAATCAAAAGGGTGGGAAAGAGAATCACCGGTTTGAGGCGCCCCTGAATCAGCAGCGCCAAAAAGAGCACCAGCGTGCCGATCACAAAGGCCTTTTCCACCCCGCAGCCTTACTGCTGTCCGTCAATCGGGCGGCACTCCCACTCGGGGTAGTGTTTGCGGATGTAGGCGTTGAGCTCGCGCTCGGCATCGCTGTAGACCCGACCCACACTGCTGCCTCCGGATTTGGCAGGCTCCAGGATCATCCCTGCTCCGACCGTGGCGTTGGTGTATTTGTCGATAATGATAAAGCTGCCCGTTGTCATATTGTCCGCATAGGAATCGGCAGCGATACGGCGGTCCAGGCTCAGGCGGCATTTGGCGATGTCATTAAGCTCCAGGCTGGCCGCATCGGTCTCCTCAAAGGTATTGACGTCTTTGCGGTACAGCACCTGCTCAAAGGCACCGTTCATGACGGTCGTCGCCCGTTTGATCAGGTATTGTTTGCCCGGCTGCATCGCCTCTTCGGCCATCCAGACCACCATGGCGTCAAAACCGTCTGAAATCTGCGGTACGTCGTGGGAGTGGACGATCATATCGCCCCGGCTGATATCGATCTCGTCTTCCAGGGTGATGGTTACCGCCATGGGGGCGAAAGCGCTCTCGACGGTCTCGACCGCTTCGTCATATTTTCGGGGTCGCAGGTCTTTGATCTCCGGAATGACGATGCTCTTGACCTTGCTGCTCTTTCCGGAGGGCAGCGTCGTCACCGCATCGCCCACGCGGATCGTTCCGCTGGCGATGGTTCCCGCAAAACCGCGGAAGTTCAGGTGTGGACGGTTGACATACTGTACCGGCAGACGCAAGGAGCCCTCCTCCGGACGGTCGGCATGCAGCTCAACGCTGTCGAGATAGGCCATGAGCGGTTTGCCTTGATACCATGGCATGGACTCGGAGAGGTTGACGACGTTGTCCCCTTTCAGGGCAGACATCGGCATAAAGGCGATGTGCAGTTTTTCATGGTTGGGCAGGGCCGGAACCAGCTGCATATAGGACTGTTTGATCTCCTCGAATCGCTCCTGGGAGAAGCCCACCAGGTCCATCTTGTTGATGGCCACGACAATATTGCGAATCCCCAGAAGGCTGACAATATAAGAGTGGCGGCGGGTCTGGGTCAAAACACCCTGACGGGCATCAATCAGAATAACCGCCAGATTGGCCGTAGAGGCACCCGTGGCCATGTTGCGGGTGTACTGCTCGTGCCCGGGGGTATCGGCGATGATGAACTTGCGCTTGTCCGTGGAGAAAAAGCGGTAGGCCACGTCGATGGTGATCCCCTGTTCACGTTCACTTTGCAGACCGTCCACCAGAAGGGCCAGGTCGATCTCTTCACCGGTTGTTCCGCTTTTTTTGCTGTCGTTGGCGATGGCGGCGAGCTGGTCTTCGAAGATCATCTTGGAATCGTGCAGCAGACGCCCGATAAGGGTACTCTTGCCGTCATCCACGCTGCCGCAGGTGATGAAACGCAGGATTTCTTTGTTTTCGTGCTGTTTGAGGTACTCCTCGATGTTCTGGGCGATCAGATCGGATTGGTGCGCCATATTAAAAATACCCCTCTTGTTTCTTTTTCTCCATGGATGCGGCGGAGTCGTTGTCGATAAGCCGCCCCTGACGTTCGGACGTCGTGGTCAGCAGCATCTCCTGAATAATCTGCGGCAGTGTATCGGCCTCGGACTCGATGGCGCCGGTCAGGGGGTAGCACCCCAGGGTCCGGAAGCGGACGATCTTCTCCTTGGCCGTTTTGGCCAGCTCTTCTGGCATGCGGTCATCATCAACCATGATCAGCGTGCCGCCATATTCGACCACGGGCCGTTTTTTGGCAAAGTAGAGTGGAACGATGGGGATCTGCTCCAGGTAGATGTATTGCCAGATATCCAGTTCGGTCCAGTTGGATAGGGGAAAGACACGGATACTCTCGCCCTTATGGTGACGGCCGTTGTAGGTGTTCCACAGTTCCGGACGCTGGTTTTTCGGGTCCCACCGGTGGTGTCGGTCAC
>QKHD01000371.1 GCA_003250175.1 Helicobacteraceae bacterium | reverse complement strand
GAACATGGTCTTGGCGCCCAGGGATTCCTTGATGAACTTGGCGGCTGCCGGAGCCTGGTCGTCGTCACGCCCGCAGAGACGGAACATGTACGGGAGACCACGATCGGTGACCTTCTCGTTGGTGGACCCCGGGGTCAGCATGGGGATGTCCTCTTCGTCCAGGGTTTCGGAGGCGGGGATGGTGGAAGAAGAGCAGTAAGACCCCACGACGCCAACTACCTCGAGGTTGATAAGTTTGTTGGCGGCAGCCACAGCCTGCTTGGGATCGCAGGCGGTGTCCTCGGCAAACAGTTCGATATCGTCGTATCCCGGGATACCACCCTGCTCCTTGAAGACTTCGATGGCGGTGAGGGTACCATTTTTAATGTCCGTTCCGTCAGAGGCGTAGGGTCCCGTCAGGGGACTCATGGAGCCGATTTTCAGGGTTTTGGCCACGGCACCACCCGCCATCAGGGGAACCAGCGCCAGGCACAGTACCATGCTTGTAAAAAGCTTCCGTTTCATCTTCATTTCCTCCTTACCTTTTGGTTGCTGATCGATCCGTGATACAGCCGTGATCGATCATTAGTGGTTTGCCGGTTGACCGAGATAGGCTTCAATGACTTTGGGATCGCGCTGGATTTTCTCCGGCGCGCCTTCGGCGATCTTGACTCCATGATCAACACAGACAATACGATGACAAACGCCCATGACGACCTTCATGTCATGCTCTACCAGCAGTACATCGATACCCTGTTTCGATATGCGTGCAATGTCCTTCATCAGGGCCGAACTCTCCGACGGGTTCATCCCCGCAGCGGGTTCGTCCAGCAACAGCACCTGAGGGTCCGAGGCCAGGGCACGGGCGATCTCCAACCGCCGCTGGTGCCCGTAGGGGAGATTTTCGGCCACGGTGTCTGCAAATTGGTCGACCCCCATGAAGGCGAGCGCTTCATGGGCACGCTCGATGATGCGTCGCTCCTCTGCACGCTGGGAGCGGGTCCGAAAAATAGCCCCCACAACCCCTTTTTTGGAGCGGCAATGGCGAGCCACCATGGCGTTTTCAAGGGCCGTCATCTTGGAGAAGAGGCGGATATTTTGAAAGGTCCGAGCTACCCCTTGCGAAAATATCTCGTGGGGCCGTTTGCCACGGATACTTTTGTTGTTGAAGCGTACGTCCCCCCTGGTCGGGTGGTAGACTCCGGTAAGCACGTTGAACACCGTAGTCTTGCCCGCTCCATTGGGGCCGATCAGGCCGACAATCTCACCGGAGTTGATCGCAAAGCTTAAATCCGACAATGCCTGCAACCCTCCGAATTGGACCGTAATATCTTTCAATTCTAAATGTGCCATACTCTCTCAGCAGTCTTATTTGGTATTCCCCGATAATCTCCGGACACGCGTGATAAGGTGTGATGAGATCGCTCCCCAGTACATTACGGGTGCCTATTGACCTGATTGCCTCCCCCTAGGGATGTCCTCTTTTTCAGCGGCTGCCCCCTGCTGTCTATTACGTTCCATGTTGGCGTTGAAGCGACGCACATGGGCCTGGGCCAGCCGGCGAGCTTCCTCCTGATCCCCTTTTTCGGTGGCCTTGACCAGATTGGCCAGCTCGGCAAGATTTTGCTTCACCTCGCCGCTGGCCATCATGAGATATTTCTTGAAATATTGATTGATGTTCTGGTGAACCGTCATGAGGATAGAGATGTAGATGGGGTTTTGGGTCATCCGGGCGAAGTAGAGGTGGATCTCTTTATCGACCGCTAAAAAGTTCTCGAACTGGTCATCCCCACCTTCGGCGAACTGACGGGCCTTCTCTATCAGGGTGTGGAGGTGGGCGGTGTCTTCTACCGATGCACGGCTGGCCGCTAAGGCGGCGATGTCGCCCTCGAAACGTTCACGGAATTCGGCCAGATCTTCCAGGGAAACCTTGCGGGTTCGTATGAGCAACCCCAGACTCTGGGAGACCTGATTTGTGGTAACCTCCTTGACGATGGCCCCGCCGCCCACGCCCAGACGCCTCTCGATGAGACCTTTCTGTTCAAGAACCCGCAGCGCCTCACGCAGGGTTGAGCGGCTTGTCTTGAGGGTCTCCTTGAGTTCCCGTTCCGGGGGCAGACGATCACCGGCTTTGAGCTTGCCGTCGAGGATGGCGTTTTCGATCTGCTCGACCACGTCTTGAAAAATCCGGTTCTGTTGTGCTTCCCTGAATATTGGCATAATCGCTTCGAAACGTGTTTGTGTATCGTTGCTGTCACTCAGGCTGCGTTCGACTTCCGGCGCCATTTGGGTATCGTTTGAATCAACCCGGAATGGTCTGACCATTTAAAAATACCGGCTGCCGAATGTCAAGCACATTTTTTAAGTGGTTAAAATAAGGGGCTAATTCAGAGGGCAAGTCTTTTGCCTGGGGGGCACCCATAGCGTATGGGGGTCAAGTCTTTGCTTGGCCCATATGAAATATTCCGCAC
>QKHD01000004.1 GCA_003250175.1 Helicobacteraceae bacterium | reverse complement strand
CAAATAAAAAAAGGTAGTAACGAAGGGGTGAGATTAATTTCATCGAGTGAGGTAATGTTGCATATATTTGCCAATTTCAGCCAGTGCGTCTACCCGGGACGTTTCATCAACGGGCAACTCGTAATTCTTTTGCAGCTCCGGTGCGTTAAGGGGTGCCCAGCGTTTGGAACTGGCGATCAGGTCCTCTCCGAAAAAGGAGAGGGTCGGGATATTCACAGCCCCGGCAAGGTGCATGGTGCCCGTAGAGGTGCTCACAAACAACGATACTCCGGAGATCACCTCACAAAAACGGATCAACCCTTCGTTTGATTGGTAAAAGTGGGCGGGAAAGTCCACCAAAGCGCGGGTGCGTTCCATCAAAGCACTTTCGTCCGGACCGAAGGTAAAGAGGGCTTCGTGGCTACCCGTGGCAGCCGTCATACGGGCAAGTTCGATGTACTCTTCCAGGGTGAGATTGCCTTTGGAAGATCCCCCAAAACCGGGGTGAAAAGCAATCACCTTTTTCTCCGGAGCGATGTTTAAGAGCGTATGGACATCGTTTCGATGGGCCTCATTGATGGATAAAACCGGCCGTTTGATGGTTAGCTCAGCCTCCGGATAGAGGGTATGTAGCAAGTCGAGGTTGTAGGCAAATTCGGTTTTTTTCACCTGGGAGCGACGCTGTTTGAGGCGCTTGCTATAAAAAATCTGGGCGATTTTCGTGGCCGGAGCAATACGGTTGGGTATTCCTGCTAAAAGCAGCTGCAGGGCGTTGCGGGAGGTGGAAAAAATGGCAATGGCCGTGTCGAACTTTTGCTGCCGAAAAGCCTGGATATTGGCCCAAAAGCACTTTTTGTCATCAACCAGAACCGTATCGATATAGGGGTAGTGCTCGGCTAGTTCCGCAACATAACCGCTGACCAGTACGCTGATATGGGCGCTGGGATCAAGGCGTTTAAGCTCCCGGTAAACGGGAAGGGTCAGGACGAAGTCCCCCAGCTTGTCGTTGCGGACGAAGAGAATCTTCATGCGTTCTCTTTGGATTTCTTTTTCGCTTCGTTTTCCTGCATTTCCACCAGCATCGCATATTTCATGTAGGCGCTAAAGGAAGAGACCAGGGTAATGGTTAAACCATCCAGACCGTAGAGGAAGCCTTTTTTCAGGAAGTACTCTTTGATAAAAGAGGCCAGCCCGTGGGTAAAGGGGGCAAAACGGGAAACACGCTTGCCCTGGGCAAAGAGCATGGTGGCGCCACGCTTGCTGAATTTATCGATCTTGATGGTTACGTCGCTGAGATCGATGTAGGAGTAGTGCACCATGTCGCAGGCAAGGGGCTTGACGTTTTTGGCATCGACCTTGGCATGACCCTTCACGGGGAGATAGCGGCATTTGGTCTTGTTGTAGAGACGGGTGACATAATCCGGATACCAGATCTTCTGCCAGCGGTCACCCACAAAGGTCTTTCGTCTGAAGGCAAAGGCATCGTGGGGTGTTCCGGCAAGATCAAGGGCGTTGATCACTTCGCTCATCTGAGGCTCGAGCCGTTCATCCGCATCGATACTCAAAATCCAGTCGTTGGTGGCGTACTGCACGCCGAAGTCCTTTTGCAAGCCGTCACCGAGATAGGCCTGGACATAAACCTTGGCTCCCATGGAACGGGCGATTTCTACGGTTTTATCAGTACTTTCGCTGTCGACGACAATGATCTCATCGCAGACGGTCTGGGCGGATTCGATCACTTCCCGGATATTGGCTTCTTCGTTCAGGGTAATAATGGTGGCGGTAATAGGTTGCGGCATTAGTTCACTTTGAATTTAGATTTTCATACTTTTCAGCAGGGCATTAAAGGTGTCCGTCCCCAAGGCAAAATTGGCTTTGTGCAGGTCGGCATTGTAGTATTTGAGGCCGTCAAGCATATCGATACGTTGCAGCAGCAAATCGGCGGTCGGGTGGTAGTTTTTGGAGGCGTAGATCAGGCTGATGGTTCCGGTAACGCTGAGCATATCCTTAGCCGTAAAGGGGAGGGCGAATCGGAAAAATTCCGCCGTGTGTTCCAGTCTGGTCCGGTAGATATCCTCTTCCAGATCAATATCCTCGGCGCGGCAGATCAGCACCCCTTTGGCACTCATGATGCGGGCGGCATGGCCAAAGAAGACACGGTCAAAGTTGACGCTGTTGCCCAGAGCATCCAAGGCATCAATCAAAATGACATCATAGGCCGCGTCAGCCGCATCGCGGACAAACGCATAGCCGTCGGTGTGGTGAAGGGTGACCTTGGGGTCGGCAAAGAGGGTTTCGAGATCATCAAAATGCTTTTTGGCCAGAGCAACCACTTCGGCATCGATCTCGACAACATCGATGTGCTCCACCTCTTTGTGGCGGAGCACTTCGCGGGTCAGTCCGCCGTTGCCACCGCCGATGATCAAAACGCGTTTGGCATCCGGATGGGTACACATGGCTGCCTGGGCAGCGGA
>QKHD01000068.1 GCA_003250175.1 Helicobacteraceae bacterium | reverse complement strand
GCGTCCAGCTCTTTATGCATCCGGAGGGTGTACTGCTCCTGCAGGTAGGCGTCAATATCCTCCACCGCTTCGGCGGGGGAGAGTTTGATGTCGTTTTTGGGCGGGTAGGCATAGACCATGCCGGGCTTGAGCTCGCGCACGGAGACGGAACCGTCGATATGGCGCAGGGCCTCGACGACGGTGTTTTTGTCATCCAGCAGCACGGCGTTGGTGAATTTACCCGTAAATTCAAACACCAGCGCGCTGTTTAGCGCCTTGTACTTACCCGATTTGCACAGATCGATCCGGAGAATCTTATCCCCGTTGCACAGGCGTACGTCGGTAATTTCCGACGCTCCGGCGGCCTTGGCCAATTGCACGTCGAAGGGGGAGTTGTAGCGGCGGGTTTCGATGAAGTTTTCCGGCTCCGGATAGATCAGGCTTTCGCCCCGGCGCATGTCAAAAATGTAGGAGGTTTTTCCGAAACGGAGTTTAAAGGCGTTGTCTTCGACCCGCCAGATGGAGAGCAGTCGGCTCTCCCCTTTGAGGCGGTTTGCCATCAATTCCAGGGCCCAGAGGCGCATGCTTTAGTCCAGTTCGGAAGCGGGCGTGAACATGTCTTCGCCCACCGCCTCCTCGTAGGCCAGGCAGTGGTTGCAGACGGTCTCTCCCGGTTTTGCAGGGAAGGAGAGCTTGCATTTGGAGCAGATTTTAAGCCCGTGCTCCACCAGTTTGTCACCGCGGTCAAAGGCGTAGTTAATCAGGCCAAATCCGGAGACCGAATGGATGCATTGCTCTTTACAGACCTGGGTGCAGATTCCGCAGCCGATGCATTTGCCCAGCTGAAAAAAGAGCCGCTCTTTGGTCTGATCCATACTAAAGGCGTTGGTCGGGCAGAAGGAGGCGCAGTCACCGCAGTTGGTACAGGCGTCGGCGGTGACGCTCTTGTTGGAAACAAAGCTGAATTCGCTCGCTATCTGGTCGTTTTCCATGCTCTCCAGCCACTCTTTGAGGCGGTTTTTAAGCAGGGTCATCTTGACCGGTAGCGGGGTGGCGGTGGGGTCGACTCCGCTGATTTTCGGGGTTTCCAGGATGGTGTGCTGCACCGCCATCTGGGTCAGTTTTTTAAAAAAGCCCCGTCGGCTGCTGGGGGTCTCTTTTGCCTCTTTGGCGATCCGTTTATCATGGCCGATCGCCTCTAAAAAACGGTTGCTTTCATCGATTCGTGCTTCGATCACCCCATGCAGGTGCGCCGCGTTTTTCAGCTCGCAATCCTTACAGGCTGCGAGATCGCACTGGATGTCGCTGTTTTTGTGCATAACGGTGCTGATCAGATGGTGCTGATCAAAAACCGCCAGACAAGGGGTGTTGTGGCGGCAGGAGAGCAATTGTTCTTTGCCGTTGCCAAACTGCACGATGAACTGGTTTTCATCAAAGGCGGCAATCCCCAGGGCTTCGGAGGGGCAACCCCCTACACAGACGCCGCAGGCAGTGCAGCGGTCGGCATGGAGCAGCATCTTGTCATTGCGGAAGTAGAAGACCTCTTCCATGCAGATATCATGGCAGGCGGTGCACTCCGCATAGAGGTAGTCGGTGCGCACGCATTTGTAGACGTCGAACTTCAGTCCGGAGGCCTCTGCCTGCTTAGGCGTCATGGGAGCACTTCTCGCTGATATAGGTGTAGTCGCTGATAAAAAACTCCGACGCGAAGTTGCAGAGGTTTTTATAAAACGGCGTGCTCACCATCTCTTCGCAGGCGATCAGAAACGGCGGCATCCAGTTCAGAATGTGCTGGTGCATGAACTTTTTCTGCGCCTCGTAGTTGCCCTGCATAACCAGGTTCTGCATGAAGCCGATCTCGATGGCCATGTGATCCGGAGCCATGATGTGGGTGGCGTTCATGTTGACTTCGTAACCGTGGTCGATGTAAAACTGCATGACCGGGTTTTCCAGACCCGTGACGATGTCTTTGGAGTTGTCGAAAATGGCGCTTTCGACGGGGTGGGTGTGCATGATAAACGTCGAGGTGAAATCGACGTTGAGCTCCTCTTCGATCTGGGCATCGTCACGCTCCTTAAAGTAATCCAGGCTCTCCTGGCCCAAGAGCATGAGAAAGTCGGTGTTATCCCGCAGTTGGCGGATCGCTTTGATATCCAGAACGTCCGAAAACATCCGGGATAAAAAGGCGTAGGTGAAAAGTCTGCTTTTATCTTCCATTATATATTCCTAACTTCTGACGAAAATTTTATTGCTTGATACGCGGCAGGGTGATGCCTTCCTGGCCCTGGTATTTGCCGCTCTTGTCCTTGTAGGTTACTTCGCAGGGTTCGTCCCCTTCGAAAAAGAGCACCTGGGCGATCCCTTCGTTGGCGTAGATTTTTGCCGGCAGGGGCGTGGTGTTGGAGATTTCGATGGTGATGTGGCCTTCGAACTCCGGTTCGAACGGGGTGACATTGACGATAATCCCGCAGCGGGCATAGGTGCTCTTGCCCAGGCAGATCGCCAGAACATTGCGTGGGATCTTAAAATACTCCACCGTCCGGGCCAGGGCAAAGGAGTTTGGGGGAACGATACAGATATCGCCCTTAAAATCGACCACGTTGTTGTCTTCAAAGTGTTTCGGATCGACCAGGGTGGCGTTGATATTGGTGAAGATTTTAAACTCGTTGCTGACCCGGATATCGTAGCCGTAACTGGAGAGTCCGTAGCTGACAACCCCGCTGGAAGTCTGATCTTCGCAGAAGGGGCTGATCATCCCTTCTTTCAGGGATTTCTCGCGTATCCAGGTGTCTGATTTCATGCCCATGGTGTGACCTTTATAGCTTCTTTTACATAATTTTTGGGTATTATAGCGAAAGTGAGTATTTAACAAGGAGTCAGCACCAATGACATTTGAAGAGATTAAAGAGCTGGTGGAAGTACTGGATAAAAGTTCCCTTGCCTCCATTAAAATCACCAAGGAAGATTTTTCTATCTACTTGAATAAATACGGTAAAGCGGCACCTGTCGCAGCACCGGTAGCACCAGCCATTTCGGCTCCGGCAGCCGCTCCTGTTTCCGCCTCTGCGGTTGACGCTTCCGAAGCTCCTGTAGCTGCTCCGGCAAAGGGCGGTGAATGCATTCCTTCCCCTATGGTCGGTACCTTCTACAAATCCCCAAGCCCCGATTCCGCGGCATTCGTAAAACCGGGTGACATCGTGAAAAAAGGCCAGACCCTGGCGATCATCGAAGCGATGAAAATCATGAACGAACTGGAAGCAGAGTTTGACTGCAAAATCCTCGAAATCCTGGCGGACGACGGTCAGGTCATCGAATACGATACGCCTCTCTTTAGAATCGAAAAAGTATAACGCCTATGGCCACGATCGAGAAGAAAGAGATTAAGAAAGTCCTCATCGCCAACCGCGGTGAGATCGCCCTGCGTGCTATCCGTACCATCAAAAAGATGGGCAAGGAAGCCATCGTTGTCTACTCCGACGCCGATAAAGACGCCCTTTATGTCCAGTTGGCCGACATGGCCATCTGTATCGGACCGGCCAAATCGGCGCAAAGCTACCTCAATATTCCGGCCATTATCACCGCAGCGGAAGTCTCCGGAGCGGATGCCATCTTCCCGGGATACGGGTTCCTCAGCGAAAACCAGAACTTTGTCGAAATCTGCAAACACCATAATATTACGTTCATCGGACCGAGCGTAGAAATTATGGATATGATGGCCGACAAAGCCAAAGCCAAAGACGTCATGATCAAGGCGAAGGTTCCCACCGTTCCCGGTGTGGAAGGCACCCTTCGTGACGCGGCCCATGCCAAAGAAGCCGCCAAACAGATCGGCTATCCCGTTATTCTCAAGGCGAGTGCGGGCGGCGGCGGTCGCGGGATGCGCGTCGTCGAAGACGAAAGCTATGTCGAAAACGCCTATCTGGCCGCCAGCAGCGAAGCACTGAGCGCCTTTGGTGACGGCAGTATGTATATTGAAAAATATATCAAAAGCCCCCGCCACATCGAGGTACAGGTCATCGCCGACAAACACGGCAACGTCCTGCACCTGGGTGAACGCGACTGCTCCATGCAGCGCCGCCACCAGAAGGTTATCGAAGAGTCCCCGGCCATCAAGCTAGATGACAAGACCCGAAAAAACCTGCATGCTGCGGCTATCCGCGCCTGCGAATACATCAAATATGAAAACGCCGGAACCCTGGAGTTCCTGGCCGACGAAAACAACAACTTCTACTTTATGGAGATGAACACCCGTCTCCAGGTGGAACACTGTGTTTCCGAAATGGTCAGTGGCGTGGATATTATTGAGTGGATGATCAAAGTAGCCGAAGGCGAGCCTCTTCCCAAGCAAGAGACCATCGAACTGAAGGGCCACGCCATCGAATTCCGTATTACTGCGGAAGATCCGGTTACCTTTATCCCCAACCCCGGCAAGATCAAACAGTACATCGTTCCCGGAGGAAAAGACGTGCGTGTGGACAGCCACTGCTATACCGGCTACATTATTCCACCCCACTACGACTCCATGATCGGTAAACTGATTTGCTACGGCAAAGACCGTAACGATGCCATCGCCCGAGCCAAGCAGGCCCTGGACGAACTGACCATCAGCGGGATCAAAACCACCATCGAATTCCACAAAAAAATGCTCCGTAACGAAGACTTTATCAACAACCGTTACGACACGAAATACCTCGACGCCCAGATCGAAGCGAGCAAAAATAAATAAGGGGGAACTTCCCCCCTTATTTTCTTCCAACTGTTCCTAAAAGAAACACTATTCTACGTAATATAAATTACCCTTATACTTATTCATAACTTTTTCATCCCAACTGATTAAGATATTCTTATATTGGCTCAAATCTTAAAATCCAATCGTAGGAGTAGCGCTATGTCTTGTTCATATTGTCCTGCCCAGTGCGATCACTGCAATGGCTCACCACAGATGACCGAAGTGGAACACACTATCATTGCCCGAGGCAATCCGGATGTCACCTTTACCTATAACAAACGAGGGTATATGTGTGAGAAAGAGTCGTTTTTCTTCTGTGAGAAAAGTTTTTTATTCGAGGAAGAGGTAATTATTAATCGCTTTTTAGAAGAGGCTTGTCGGGAGTTGGGAAGCCGATAAAGGCTCCCCCTATTCTTAGAGTTTGGAACCGTTTTCGGCCAGGTAAGCAGCAACGCCGTCCGGAGAAGCGGTCATAGCTTTATCGCCTTTTTGCCAGCCGGCTGGGCATACTTCACCGTGCTCGTTTGTATAGAGCATGGTGTCAACCATACGAAGCATTTCGTCGATGTTTCGGCCCAGTGGCAGGTCGTTAACAACGGCGTGTCGAACCGTACCGTCCGCATCAATCAGGAAAGAACCGCGCAGAGCAATTCCGGCATCCAGAAGAACGTCGAAGTTTTTGGAGATGGATTTATCCAGGTCCGCTACCATAGGGTACTGAACTTTGCCGATACCGCCTTTGTCAATCGGAGTGTTTTTCCATGCAAGGTGGGTAAAGTGGGAGTCGATGGAAACAGAGATAACCTCAACCCCACGGCTTTTGAATTCCTGGTATCGGTGATCGAATGCCAGCAGTTCGCTTGGGCAGACGAAGGTAAAGTCAAGTGGATAGAAGAATACAACGGCACCTTTTGGTCCGATGTTTTTGTAGAGATTAAAGTTATCAACGATGGTGTTGTCACCCAGAACAGCGTTAGCTGTGAAATCGGGGGCTTTTTGTGTTACAAGTGGCATGTTTGTCCTTTTACATGATTTGTGATGGGAGCATTGTAACAACAATCGGATAAAAAGTAAAGGATAATTTTTCTCCTTGACTAATATTTTTCTTTTGTATATAATCCGTAATAAATAGAGGTACCGCGTGGGTACCGCAAGTGAGTTGATTATGTATGATTATCCAACCCTGTTGCGTGAGCACCACCTCAAAGCAACCCCCCAGCGTACGGCCATTTTGCAGGTTATGGCGCATGAGGGTCATATCAGCATCGAAATGATTTATGAAAAGATCAAGGGACTCTTTCCTTCCCTCTCCCTGGCGACCATCTATAAAAACATGATCGCCATGCAGGAACAGGGCATCGTCAAAGAACTTAAAATTGCGGGCTTTAAAAACCGCTATGAGATTCAAAAACAGCCCCACCACCACATGGTCTGCCAGAAGTGCGGCAGCATTGTGGATGTGGAGTTTGACGTGGCCCAGGCCCTGGAAGGGGTCTCAAAATCCCACGGTTTCGAGCTCAAACAGATTGACCTCTCCATCTCCGGAATCTGCGACAAGTGCCGCTAACGGATCGGATCGACCTCCCAAAAGAAGTCGATCCAGGCCGAGGCTTCCTTGACCCAAAAATCCGCCATAAACGCGGCGCTCTTTTTCTGAAAGAGTGCCGCTACTTTAAACTCCACTCCCGGATAACGGGTCTGCAGCTCCCCTAAAATCTTTTTCATCGTATCGCCGCTGTCGACAATATCATCGACGATAACTACCCGTTTCATATTGGTTAGATCGGGATAGTTGTAGACCTTGATGGTGTCCAGTTTGGTGTCGGCCTCGTAGTGGACTGAGTTGATGCAGAGCAGTTGCCTTATATCCAGCGCTTCGGAAAGAAACTGCCCCGCGCACACCCCGCCCCGCGCCACGGCGACAATCGCCTCCGGAGCAAAGGGTTTAAGTGTTGCGGCCAGGGATTTGATGTCCTGTAAAAAAACGTCGTAGCCGTAATAGACCGGGCTCACCCGAATACCTTGATCTCATTATAAAGACTGTCGCGCTCCACCGGAACAAACCCGGCATTTTTGACTAGAGAAACCATATTATCCAGCGCCATACCGTTAGCACTCTTGGCTCCGGAGGCACTGTTGATGAGTTCGCGCTCAATGGTGCCGTCCAAATCGTCCGCACCGAATTCGCAGGCCAGAAGGGCCAGGTTGATGGTGGAGGTGACCCAGTACGCCTTAATGTGCGGGATATTGTCCAGCATGATCCGGCTGATCGCCATGGTTTTTAAAATCTCTTCACCGGTGGGAAAGTCATCGACCTTGAGGTAGTTGTTTTCCCGCTGATAGACGAGAGGAATAAAGGCGTTAAAGCCGCCGGTCTGATCCTGCAGGTCGCGCAGGCGCAGCATATGATCGATTCGGTTTTCCCGTGACTCCACATGGCCAAAAAGCATGGTCGCGTTACTCATGCGGCCCCGTTCATGCCATTTTTTGTGGATATCCAGCCATTGCCGGGAGGTGACCTTCCCCTTGCAGATATAATCCCGCACCTTTTCGTCAAAAATCTCCGCACCGCCGCCCGGCATGGAGTCGACTCCGGAGGCGATCATCTTGTCCACCACCTCATCGAGGCTCATGCCGTAGGTGCGGGAGAGAAACTCGATCTCCGCCGCAGTCAGGGCCTTGATATGCAGCTGGGGGTACTTCGCCTTGATCATCTTGAAAATATCGAAGTACCAGTCCAGCCCCACCTCTTTGTTGTGGGCGGAGACGATGTGCACCTCTTTGATGTCGCGGCTGACCGCCTGGGCGACGATGTCCATGATCTCGTCGTGGGTCATGGCGTAGGGGTTGGGGTTTTTTCGGTTGGCGCTGAAACCGCAGAATTTACAGATATCCACACAGATATTGGTGGGGTTGATGTGGCGGTTGACGTTAAAAAAGACCTTTTTGCCGTAACGTTTCTGTTTGATGGCATCCGCCATTTTGCCCAGTTCGAAGAGGTCGGCGTCGTAGAGGGCTACCCCGTCTTCAAAACTGAGGCGCTCGCCTTGGTAGAATTTTTCGATTGCTTCCATTGTGCGTTCTTTTGGGTAAAGTTGGTGAAATTTTAGCACGGAATACTTACCCCCTTTTGATAGAATACCGACATGGAACCGACATTCAATGAAAAACTGGAAGAACTGATCGAAAAAAGGGCCTCGGACTTTGATGTCTCGAAGCTTTTCAAACAGGAGATCGGACGCTATTTTGCGACCCTCGACGAGGCCTTTGAAAAAGATCACGGAAAAAACTTTCTGGTCAACCACACCAGACAGCTCGAAACCTTCATCACCGGCATCTACAAATACGTGCTGCGCGACAGCTTCGGCAACTACATGCCCTCCACCAACGCCATTCCCGTGGCCCTCATCGCCCTGGGCAGCTTCGGGCGCGAGCAGCTCTGCATCTATTCCGATCTGGATATTATGATCGCCTACAAGGAGGTCAAGGGGTATGATATCCGGCCATTGATGGAGCGGGTCTTGTACCTGGCGTGGGATGCCGGACTGAAACTGGGCCACCGGGTGCACGAGGTGGATGAACTGGAAGAGGCCGTCCGGGCCGACAACACCATCAAGACCGCCATTTTGGAAAGCCGCTTTTTCTTCGGCTCCAAATTTCTCTGGATGGAGATCGAAAACAAGATCGAACGCATCCGCACCTACGAAACCCGGGCCTTCATCGAAGACAAACTGGCGGAAAACCGCGACCGCCTCGCCAAGCACCCCCTGGCCAACGAACCCAGCATCAAGGACGGCTTCGGCGCACTCCGCGAGGACAACACCCTGCTCTGGGTACTCAAAAGCATGCACCACATCAAATACATCAAAGACCTCACCCCTAATCTAATCGACGAAGAGGCCTACCGCGACTTTCGGATCGGCCTGGAGTTTTTGTTCCGTCTGCGGGTGGCCATGCACCTGGTCGGGCGCAAAAAACGTGACATCCTCACCTTTGATCTGCAAAAAGAGGTCGCCGCCAAACTGGGATTTGAGGACACCAAAACCAAAAAGAGCGAAACCCTGCTGCTGAAAAAGACCTTTCAGTCGCTAATCGCCATCCACGCCTTTACCACCTACTACCTGGCCCGTTTCACTGAAAACAACGACATCAGCACCATGCGCAAAATCGCCTCCGGAATCTACTTTGACGGCACAAATATCCACTACGCTCCGGAGGCCAAGATGGCGTCATTAAAGGAGTTTCTGGAAGCCTACCTCAAACTCGAATCCCCCGTGGCGTTTCATCCGAGCATGTACCGCTATTTTCAGCTGCTGCACTATCCGGAGAGCATCTCCGCGGAAAATCACAAGCTGATTTACCGCCTCTTCGCCCGAAACGATCTCTATGCCTTTTTGCTCTGTCTTTACGAATCCGGCAACCTGGACAACCTCTTCCGCCCCTTTAAAAAGGTTGCCAACCTGGCACAGTTTGACGGCTACCACCGTTCTCCCGTAGACAAACACTCCATCGAGACGGTCAAGCACCTGGAAAATATCCAGAGCCCGGCTGTTGCCGAGGTTTATGCGACCTTCACTCCGGAGGAAAAAGCCCTGCTGAAGCTGCTCTGCTTCATGCACGACGTGGGCAAGGGACGGGTGCGTGACCATAGCGAG
>QKHD01000037.1 GCA_003250175.1 Helicobacteraceae bacterium | reverse complement strand
GGGTTCTTCGAGGGCGACGTGGCCCGCATCGCCAAGGAGAACAACACCGACGTCAGCACGGTGGAGAAGATCCGCTCCCGTTTTGCCATGATCGAGCCCAGCGGCATCGCCGCCGTCGACATCCAGGAGAGCTTCCGCTACCAGATGCAAGAGCACGAAATGGACAACGACACCTACAACCTCCTGCTGGAGATGATCGACGGCATGGACGATCTGAGCAAGTTCAAAAAACACCCCGCCTTCGAAGCGGCCTACACCATCTTCAAAAAGTTCAAAAACCCGCCGGCGGTGGAGTACATCCAGGAGAGCCAGCAGGTTATTCCGGATATCTACGTGCTGGAGCGCGACGGCAACCTCGAAGTCTCGCTAAATGACAACTTCTACCCCAACATCCTCATGGAAAACGTCACCTTCGGCAAGGACGAGCCCTTCGTCAAGGAGAAGCTCAAAGAGGCCAAGGACCTGGTCGACGCCATGAACATGCGCAAGGCCACGCTGTATAAAATCGGGCTCATGATCGTCGAGTTCCAGTACGACTTCTTCGTCGGCCGGGAGATCAAACCGATGAAACTGGCGGACATCAGCGAAGAGCTGGGGCGCAACACCTCCACCATCTCACGCGCCATCGCCAATAAATACCTCGCCTGCGACCGCGGCGTCTTCCCGATCAAGAGCTTTTTCTCCGTCAGCGTGGGCGAAGACACCTCCGCCAAGGCGATCAAAGATTACATCCTCAACGTCATCAAAGAGGAAGACCACAAAAAACCCCTCAGCGACCAGAAGATTCTCGATCAGGTGCAAGAGCACTTCAACGTCAAAATGGTCCGCCGTACCATCACCAAATACCGCGAACAACTCAACATCCCCACCTCCGGAGAGCGCAAGCGCAGCTACCTGCTTCAGGATTAAGCTCTCCCCTCTTTTTCAATCCTTCAGTTTTGATTTACCCCTGCTGTATTAGAATCGAAAAATTTTATTCCAAAGGACCGACCATGTCACACACAATGACACGCTGTTGTCGCAGCACACAGACCCAATCCAACCCTACCGCTTTCACTGCCCCCGCTACGATTATTGTAGTCTCCTCTGTCGTCGTCCTCTAATTAACACCCTTTAACTTTTTTTCTACCAACGTTTTTTCGGCCTCAAACGCCCGAATTCTATTTATTTTTATTGTCAAATACAGGAGTACCCTATGTACTATTCCGGTGCCCAGATGATTCTTCGGGCATTAAAAGAAGAGAGTATCACCACCATGTTTGGTTATCCCGGCGCCGCCATCATGGCGATTCATGACGAGCTGCACCGAGACGGAACGATCCGCCATATTTTATGCCGCCACGAACAGGCGGTTATCCATGCCGCCGACGGCTTTGCCCGTGCGGGGGGCGGAATCGGCGTTGCCCTGGTTACCAGCGGTCCGGGGCTGACCAATGCCGTTACCGGCCTGGCCACCGCCTATTGCGATCACACGCCGATGGTTGTGATCAGCGGCCAGGTTTCCACCGATCTGATGGGAACCAACGCCTTTCAGGAGGTTGACGCCATCCGGATTACGGCGGCATGCACCAAGAAAAACTATCTGGTTCGCACCATCGAAGAGCTGCCTAAAATCCTGCACGAGGCCTTTCGCATCGCCCGCAGCGGTACGCCCGGGCCGGTTCATATCGATATTCCCAAGGATATCATCCTGGCAACGGCGCCGTCGGATTACTGCAATATCGACCGCGATCTGCCCCTGCCTGCTCCGGAGATGCCCCATGATGCCATCGATGCATTGATGGAAAAGCTCCGCACCGCCCGTCGGCCCATCGCGCTCATCGGCGGCGGGGCCGCAGCCTCCGGAGCCTATGAGGCGATACGGGAGTTTCTAAGCCGCCACCAGATTCCGGCGGTTGAGACCTTGATGGGGCGCGGCGTTTGCGGCAGCGATCACCCCATGCTTATCGGCATGGTCGGCATGCACGGCACCTATGCCGCCAACATGGCCATCTCCCATGCGGACTGCATCATCTCCTTTGGTGCGCGTTTTGACGACCGGGTAACGGCCAAAACCGACACCTTCGGCCAACAGGCCTTTATCGCCCAGATCGATATCGAGGCGGCCAAAATCGCCCGGACGATCCGGATCGACCTGCCCATCATCGGCGACCTTCGCCATGTTGTTCCGCAGATGCTGCACTACCCGGCTCCGGAGGGTGACGCCTACGCCCAGTGGCATATGAGCATCCAGGAATACGAACGCAGCGTGCCCCTGGGGTTTGAACCGGGGGCCGACCTGCTCAAACCGCAGCAGGTTATCACCGAAACGGGCCGATTTTTCGGGGAGACGGCCCTGATTACCACCGATGTTGGCCAGCACCAGATGTGGTGCGCGCAGTATTACCCCTTCCGCCGTCCGCAGGACTTTATCACCAGCGGCGGCCTGGGAACCAGGGGCTTTGGCTTTCCCGCC
>QKHD01000162.1 GCA_003250175.1 Helicobacteraceae bacterium | reverse complement strand
ACCCTGGCTGATTACCTGCTACAAAATATGGGCTTTCGTCCGGAGCTGGGGATTGACAACTACTTTACCCTGCGGGCCGATAAGGATAAAAAGGAGATTCTGGAGCTGGAGGGGTTCAACATGCAGATCGAGCTGATGGACGGCCTCTCTGCCGAGGCGCAGCGCAATCTTTTAGAGAGCGTTCTTGTCCCGCAAGATGAAGCGGAACGCACCATGGCGTCGCTGCTAAACAGCTGGGAGTATTCCGATCTGGAGAGTTTTCTTGACCTGACCGACGAATACCTGGGAGAAGGCTCCGGAGGGGCGGAACTGCATGAAAAGATGCTGACCCGGCGCAACCGCACCATGGCCGAAAGCATCGATGCCCTTATCCGCAGCGGAAAGAAAAAGATGCTGGTTATTATCGGTGCAGCCCACCTGATCGACAAGGCAAGCGTGATTGATCAGCTGAATGCCAAGGGTTACACCTTCACCAAGGTGCCCTGAGGCTTATTTACCCTTGACGATGTTGCCCAGGAGCGGCTGCTCTTCAAAGGGCTTGACGGAGATATTACGGAACTTCTCCAGCAGGGCATCCATGTCATATTTTTTCGCCAGCGCTTCAATCTCGCTGTCTACCCCGAAACGGGTGACGTAGTTCATGAAGGTCTTTTTCCAGTGCTCGGCCTGCATCTTTTTGCCCAGTACATCGATCTGGTGGATGTAGGCGATCTTGTAGGTCTTGATGGCCCGTTTCTGGGTGTAGGGGTTGCTGAGAAACTTGCCTAGGAATTTATGCACCCCGTCCACCTTGCCGTGGAAGGCGTAGCGGATCGCCATGTCAAAGCGTTTATTGAGGAATTTTTCCAGCTCGCTGTACTCATCCAGACTGATGAGGAAGGGGTTGGCGCTGACCAGCAAGATTGCTTCTTTGTAGCGCTGTTCGGTAATGGCCAGGGCAAACTCCCGTATCTTTTCCACCCGGTCAAACTCGCTTTTGACCGGCTTGATGTAGATCTCCGGAAGCTTCTCTTTCATGGTGAGCGAGAGGGTATAGGCCTCTTCGTAGCGGCGCTCCTTCATCTGGGTGATGAAGGTTTTGATCTGCCCATCGACGTAGTTGATGTACTCTTTATAGATGGGGGCTTCCTTGATGGCCGGAAACTCCTGCATCTTGTCGTAAAAACCTTTGTAATTTTCATCGTTAAAAAGCTCGTCAAAGGCGTTAAAGATTTTAGGAGCCTTGAAGAGTGCGGCGATGACGCTCTTTTTCTCCGGAACCTTAAGGTAGTTGTTCAGGGCCCACTGCGCTTTTTTAACGTTTTTCTCGTCTTCAACCAGCAGCATCTCTGCCATGTTAAAGGTCTGCTCGAACTCCTCTTCGATGTTTTTATACATGGGCAGACGCCGGTAATACGACCCGCTGGCCGCCAGGGCATAAGCCTTGTCGTAGGCGTGGGAGTTGACCAGGTCTTTAAAGGTCGTAATTTTGGAGGCATTGAGGATATAAAAGTTGAACTTGTCGCGGTTTTTATCCGTCGACATAAAGGGCTCCATCCGGGTTTTGGCGGCGTCCAGCTTGTTGTCGGCGATCTCGGCGATCGCTTTGTCCAGCTCTTTTTCAAAGGCGGCATTGGCATTTTCAAAGAGATCGTTGGCCCGGAATTTGAGCATGGGGTTTTGGGTGGTCAGCTCAAAAAACTTTTCGTAGTCCTTGTCGTTATAGGCGTCTTCCACCGCCTGCATCTCTTTATCCAGATCAAAAATACCGATCTCGCCGTTATCAAAGAAGAAGTAGAACTTCTCCCCCTTTTTCTTCATGTTTACCACGATCGGCTTGGCATGGAAGAGTACGGCGGGTTCCGCGTCGACATGATAGAGGTCTATAAAAAAGACGTGGCCACTCTTATCGCTGACCAGACAGAAGGTATCGTCTTCGGCGATCAGGAGGGAGACGGGCCAGTTGATCGTCGTGGCCAGCTCTTTTTTGACGCTGTTGTCGATAAAATCGTAGAGAATAATCTGATTGTCACGGGCCCCGTAGATGACAAAGTTGGACTTGTTCATAAAGCGTGCCACGCTGACCACTTCCTTGTGGATGTGACGGGAGATCAGCATATTGTTGCGCAGGTCGTAGATGTCCAGGTTCTTCTTAAAAGAGGAGAAGGCCACCAGGTTGTTATCCTTGGCCATGGCAACGGAGGAGATGTACTCGTGGTTAATGCCGATAATCTCCAGCAATCGACCCGCCTCCATGGAGTAGAGATAGACCTTGCCGTCCGCTCCGCCCACGACCAGAACCTTCTCATCTTCGCTAAAGACCATGCACTCGATGCCGCCCTTGGACCAGGATAGGATGGCGTGCTTTTCGTAGTTTTTGGCCTCTTCGCTATAACGGAAGACGGCTCCGGTATTCTTGTCTTTGATATAGATGGCGACCATGTCGCCGTTTTTGGTGGAGGTATCGGCCTTGTGCAGGGGGTGCAGCACCGGAGAGTTAAAGGCCTTGGAGATCAGCAGGTCCAGTTTGTCCTTCTGAAGATCGGGCTGATGAAAGAGATTGATATTGGTCATGTTGTCGATATGACCGAAGTACTCCCCGATAAAAAAGCCGTGGTGATTGACCACGCCCGTTTTAAGAACCTGCGTAAAATTCATGCGTCCTGTCCAATAATTGCGAAATGAATAATCAACTGCATCCACTCACCGTCCATCACATACTTGATATCGATGATGTCAATGCTCTCCCCTGCCTTAAGGGGAATATCCCCGAACATTCTCCCCTCCGGAAGCGACGCCAGCATGGCATCAAGCTCATCCATACGGACGCGCATACGCCGAATGGCAAAAACCGGATTTTTCTTGTACAAAACGGCGGTTCGGTTCACGGCGTGTTCCTCGTATAGGGAGTAATCTTACAGTAATAAATCGTTTATTTATTAGATTTGTTTATTACTTTACCCTATCATGGATACAAGGTGACTTAGGAGAGGGGGTTGGCAGTTGACTTTCAGGTGACTGGATACAAAAAGAAACCTGCCCGAAGGCAGGTCTTTGGAGGTAGAGGTCGTGCGTTAGGCGACGGTTACGGAAACGGGGTCGGATTCCCAGATACCGTGCTTGGTGCAGTAGCTTTGGGCTACCAATGTCAGGTTTTTGCTTGGAACGATATGGAAGGTCACCGTTGCGTGGCCTTTGTGATCCTGTCCGCCCAGCATACCGGCAACGAAATCCGCTTTTGCCAGCAGGGTTTCGCCGTTATAAAGCTGAATCCCTTCGATAAAGTGATCAAAATCATCCGGGTGGGTGTATTCATTACCCATTTTGACCGTAACGGCGAAAGGCTCACCGGCCTTTGCCGTCTTCTCACAGTGAATAAAGGGAGAGTGACGGTCGATATAATCTTTCTTCGCTTCTTTTTCTACGCTGTCGATGTCAACGTATCGGTTAATTTTCGGCATGGTTGTTCTCCTTGTTAAACTTGGTTTATATTATGCATTGTAATGCTTTAAAGATTAAAATCGGATAAATATTATCCTATTTAACCACAAAAAACAAGGGGAGGTCCGAAAACCTCCCCCTATTTACAGCGGCTTTAAGCCAGTTGGGTATCGATAACGTGCTTATCCAGACCCAGTTTTTTCGGCTCAATCCCCAGCGCCAGACCGATAATCTGCGGCAGGTGAAGCACCGGCAGGCCGATCTCGCGCCCCGCAGCCTTGGCGGCATTTTTCTGCTGCGTATCAAAGTTGAGGTGGCACAGAGGGCATGGAGTGACCATGTAGTCTGCGTTGTTGTCCTTGGCATCCAGCAGGGCTTTGCCCGTGAGTGCGTGGGAGGTGTGGGGTGCTTGCAGGTCCGCATGGAAACCGCAGCATTTGTTTTTGCTCTCGTAATCGATGCTGTTACCGCCCAGGGCGATAATCAGGTTGTCCAAAGAGGTAGGCATATAGGGGCTCTCACCACCGTTGGAATCCTGGGCGATATCCGTCGGGCGGATATTGTGGCAGCCATAAAAGGGTGCGATGTTCATTTCGCGCAGGGGCTTCACCACCTGCTCCGCCAGATTGTCCAGACCGTAATCTTCCAAGATGGCATAGAGGAAGTGCTTTACCTGAACGCTTCCGGTGTAGTTCAGACCAACTTCCGCCAGTTTTTCATTGACGGAGTTTTTCAGCTTGCTGTCGGATTTAAGGCGCAGGTTGGCCCCGGCCACATTAAGCTGGCAGGTGTTGCACACGGTTACCATGTCCAGACCCTCTTTTTCTGCGTAGCAGAGGTTGCGGGCGTTAAGAACTACGGAGAGGAAGTCGTCAAAATCCTGTAGGTGGCTGGCGCCGCAGCAGGAAGCCGCTTCCAGTTCCACCAGCTCGATTCCCAGCTTCTCGGCAACAGCCATGGTGGCCATCATCAGCTCCGGAGTGCTCCCTTTTGGGGTACATCCGGCAAAAAGTGCGTAGCGTAGTTTACTCATTTACTTACCCTTGAATGTTGTCGTAGAGGAGGATTTGATCAGCTTCTTCACCTCATCCAGATTTTTGGAATTGTGCATGTTCCAAGGCATTACAACTTTGCCCGCACGCATCATATCGAGGCCCACACCGATGTGCTTGACCATGCCGAAGGTTCCCTCGGAGTAGCGGACGATTTCGGTTTCGTCCAGCAGACCGTGTCGTGCAATAGCATGCTTGAAGCCGACGGCGTGGCGTGTGGCCACGTTGTCTTCGGCCATATCTTCTTCGAAGGTCTGGTTATGCAGCGTCGTGATCTTGCCGATGGGGTCAACACCCTTCGGACATGCGGTGGCACACTCGTAGCACTTGACGCAGTCCCAGATACCCTTGCCCAGTTCGTTGACGATCTCCAGACGATCCAGTTTGGCGTCGTCGCGGACGTCGGTGGTAAAGCGTGCCGCTTTGGCCAGGGCTGCCGGTCCGATGAAGTCGGGGTTGACTTCGACGGCGGGGCATGCGTAGTAGCACACACCGCACTGGATGCACTGATCGGCTTCGTTGATCAGTTCCGCATCCTCCGGAGTCACCAGGTTTTCCTTCACGGGGTGTTCGTCGATTTCTGCAACGAGGTAAGGTTTTACCGCATCGTACTTGGACCAGAAGTCTTTTTTGTCAACGATCAGGTCTTTGACCGCACGTTCCGTTCGGGAAGGTTCGATAATCAGCTCGTCGGTTTCGAAAAGGTCGGCCAGTTCAAAAACGTTGTCTTTGCAGGCGATGATGGATTTGCCGTTTACCTTGATGGCACAGCTTCCGCAGATACCGTGTCGGCAGCTGCGTCGGTAGGAGAAACTCCCGTCTTTGGTCCATTTGATTTTATCCAGGACGTCTAGCATCAGTTCGTGCTCGTCCACTTCCAGGTCATAAATCTTGTATGCCGGAAGGTAGTCGGTCTCCGCGTTGAAGCGGAAAACTCTGAATCGTAGTGTGCGTGTCGTACTCATCCGCTTCCCCTTAGTAAGTTCTGGCTTCGGGCTGGAACTTGCCAATGCTGACCGCGCCCTTATCCAGTGAAATATTGCCCTCACCATCCATGGTTGCATAGGTGTGGTAGAGGAAGTTGGCATCATCGCGGGACTGGTAGTCTTCGCGGTATTGTGCACCGCGGCTCTCTTTTCGAGCCAGTGCCCCTTCTACGATGAAGGCGGCGTAGTCGATCATGTGGCCCAGTTCGATGGCTTCTTGCATGTCGGTGTTAAACAGACGGGAGCTGTCGTCGATCCGGATGTTCTGGTAGCGTTTGCGGATCTCTTTGATAATCTCTTTTTGCTTGGCCAGACGGGCTTCGTCTCGGAAGACCCCGGCATTTTCCGTCATGGTCTCCTGCAGGTAGGCACGAAGCGCCGGAACCCGTTCGCTTCCGTTGGTAGCGATCACCCAGTCCACTTCTTTCATAAACTTGTCGGCACTGCTTTCGTCAACATCGACCATGGCGATGGCTTCGATATCCTTGACGATATTTTCGCCGGCGTGGCGGCCGAAGAGTACGGCTTCAAGCACAGAGTTGGCACCCAGACGGTTGGCACCGTGGACGCTCACACAGGCACATTCGCCCGCTGCGTAGAATCCGGTGACGGTTTCGGTCGGGTTTTTCTTCACGTGGCAGTTGATATCGGTTGGGATACCGCCCATGGAGTAGTGTGCCGTGGCACGGATCATAATCGGTTCCTTGGCCATGTCCTGACCCAGGAAGGCCAGAGCCAGATCGCGCAGCTCGGGCAGACGTTCCATGATCTTCTCTTCACCCAGGTGACGAACGTCGAGGTAGACGGCATCTTTTTTCTCGCCGACGCCGCGGCCTTCCATGATTTCACGTTCAATCCCGCGGGAGACGACGTCACGGGAGGCCAGCTCCATCTTCTCCGGAGCGTATTTGCTCATGAAGCGCTCGCCGTTGCTGTTGAGCAGGTGACCGCCTTCGCCCCGTGCCGCTTCGCTCATCAGAACGCCGCTGCCCGCAAGGCCGGATGGGTGAAACTGCACAAACTCCATATCTTCCAGTGGCAGACCGTGTCGGGCTACGATGGAGAGGCCGTCGCCGGTGTTGGCATGGGCGTTGGAGTTGATTTTGTAGGTTCGGCCGTATCCGCCGGTGGCGAACATCACCACTTTGGCGTTGAAGATGGCGAACTGGGTATCGCGCAGGTTGCACGCAACGACACCGTTGACTTTGCTGGTCGCATTGTCATAAACCAGGTCGCCCACATACCATTCGTCCAAAAACTCTACGCCGGCACGGTGCGCCTGCTCGTAAATCGTCTGCAGACAAATGAGACCCGTGCGGTCTTTTGCGAAACAGGCCCGTGGCTGGCTCTGGCCGCCGAAGGGGCGCTGAGCAATGGAGCCGTCTTCGTTTCGGGAGAAGACCGCGCCCATTTTTTCGAGCCAGCGGATCGTCTCCGGAGCCTTCTGGCACATCAGTTCGATGGCGTCCTGATCGCCCAGGTAATCACTGCCCTTTACCGTATCAAACTCATGAGATGTAGTATCCGCTTCATTCAGTGCGGCGTTGATGCCCCCTTGGGCCGCTCCGGAATGGCTGCGCAGCGGATGGACTTTCGTCAGGACGACGGTCTTCAGACCCGCCATCTGGCACTCTCTGGCTGCGGCACATCCCGCCAGTCCCGCGCCGACGATCACCACATCATATTTTCTAATCTCAACGCTCATTAGCTACCTTTAGAGAAAATTTCGATAAGTTTACCATTTTTGTATTTATACACGATTAGGGCACTGCCCGATGTTACTTTTTTACTAAATTATGTATTATTTAGCATTTTAATTGTTACTTATTGTAAAAGGAAATAGCCGCCGATGAACAAAGAAAGCTACTTTATCAGCCGTTTTCCCGATACCCGTATCGGTGATGACGGCGTGACGATCGGCACCCGCGTCTACAGCATGGACGCCTTTTTTGAAAATGTCCATTTCAAGCGCGAATGGATGAGCCTGGAGCAGATCGCCCGCAAGGCGATGCTGGTCAACCTCTCCGACGCCGTCGCCATGAATGCCGAGCCCCGTTTTGCCCTGCTCACCGTGGCGATCCCCCCGTCCTTTTCCCTATCGGATCTGGATGAACTGGCACGGGGTTTTATCCAAACGGCCCGGGAGTTTGGGGTCAGTATTATCGGGGGCGACACCATCGCCAACACCAAGCTGGACATTACGATCACCATTATTTCGGAAAGCCGCCACCCCCTTCGACGTAGCGGTATCCGATCCAACGATCTCATCGCCTACACCGGCGATCTGGGGCGCTCGGCACGTGATCTGGCCCGGCTCATGCGGGGCGGACGGCTTGACAGTGCATCCCGGTTTATGCGCCCTACCCTCCGGAGCCGGTTTATCCAAAAAAGCCGTCGTTTTCTTCATGCGGGGATGGATATCTCCGACGGACTGGGAACCGAACTGGGGCGATTAAGTAAAATCAATCGTACCGGGTTTCGTTTTCTTGCTAAGATACAAAAAGAGGCATTGTGCAGCGGAGAGGAATACGAAATGCTTATTGCATTTCCAAGACGCCACCGGCGAGCCGTTTTTCGCCTGGCACGCCAGAGCCGAACCCCATTGACGCTGGTAGCCCAGGCCTGTGCCGGGCGCTACCGCCCACGCTGCAAAATGCACCATTTTTAGGAAACGATCATGGCCAACGAAACGAATAAAAAAGAACGTATCGCCGAATCTTTGGAGCGAACCAGACAGATGAGCAGCCTGGTCGGGGCCATGGCCCACCAGTGGAAACAGCCCCTCAACATTCTGGGGCTGTTGATTCAGGATATCAAGGATGCCTACACCTTCGGTGAGTTGGACGACGAATACCTCAATAATTTTGTCACCAAAGGAATGGAAAACGTCCGGTTTATTTCCCACTCCATCGATGATTTCCGGAGCTTTTTCGATCCCCACCCCAATCCGGAGCACACCGATCTCAAAGCGGTATGCGAAGGGATCGCCGCCATGCTTTCCCACCAGTACACCAGCCATAAAATCAATCTTCTCGTCGAGGGTGAGCGCTTTGATGTGCCCCTTTACGTCAATACCTTCCGTCAGGCGATTATGAACATCCTGGATGTCATCAAAGAACATTACGACGCCAACGAAGTACGCGGCCATCATATTATGCTGCGTCTGAATAGCGAAGAAAAGCGGCTGGAGATTATTGAAAGCAGCAAGGGATTTGATCTGGCCGAAGCGGCCAAAGCATTGGAAGGAACGGGGGAGGCAAAACCGGCCTACACCCCCTTAAAAAGTGTCGCGCTCTACCTCTCCGACAGTGCCGGAGCGGTATGCACAACCAAGGCAACGGAGACAGGCAACGCCTTTATCATCACCTTTTCCTAAGGCCATCAGACCTTAGGATCGATCGCCTTTGATTTAAACATCAAAACCGGAATAAAGACCAGTGAGACCACTACGGCCGCAATGGTTCCAAAGATCAGAGCCACACCCAGACCGCCGAAAACCGGGTCGCTGGCCAGCAGCGTACTGGCCAAAATAATGGCTGCTGCGGTCAGGAAGATCGGCTTGGCACGGGTTGCCGTAGCAACGGCGATGGCGCGGCGTTTTTCCATCCCTTTGTCGTTCATCAGCGACATGGCAAAGTCAATCAGCAGCAGCGAGTTACGGGAACTGATCCCCATCAGGGCAATAAAGCCGATGAGTGAAGTCGCCGTCAAAAAGAAGGTCTGCTCCGTAAAGAGATCCATTACCCAGTGACCGACGATCACGCCGATGATGGAGAGGAAACTTCCCAGCAGAACGATCCCGCTGATGGCAAAGCTCTTGTAGTAGATAACCAGCAGCAAGAAAATCAGAATCAGTGCCGCAATAAAGGCACCGCCCAGGTCGCGGAAGGTATCCATCGTGACCTTCATTTCACCGTCCCA